>CAYNGW010000093.1:0-8029 GCA_964396955.1 uncultured Rikenellaceae bacterium
TTATGATCTTCAAGCTGAAAATCGAGTTCAATGGGCAGTTTCTTAACCGAGTCTGCAACTGCCCGGGCAATATAGCCATACTTAGCCATTTGTGAAATGACAACATTTCTGCGTTGCATCATCCGGTCATAATTTCTTTTGGGATTATACATTGTAGAGGCTTTCAGCATTCCGACAATAACTGCTGCCTCCTGTATATTGAGTGAATCAGGGGTAGTGTTGAAATAAACCCTGGCCGCTGATCTTATGCCGATTGCCTGGTAATTGAAATCATATTTGTTGAGATACATTGCAATGATCTCCTCCTTTGTATAGCTTTTTTCAAGCTTGACGGCTGTTTGCCATTCCTTGAATTTCGAAACTCCAAGCCTCAGCTTTCTTCCTATGGCAGATACTTTTGCAGTATCCCTGGGATAAAGCTGCTTTGCCAGCTGTTGTGTTATTGTGCTTCCGCCTCCGGTATTCTGACCAAGGAGAATTGTCCGGACAACAGCCCGAGCCAATCCCCGTATATCAATCCCTGAATGCCTGTAGTATCTTATGTCTTCCGTGGCAATCAATGCATCAATCAGGTAGGGCGACAGATCCTTGTAATCAGTCCATGTTCTGTTCTCGATGCTTATCTTGCCAAGCAGCATTTCATCTTCAGAATAAACCTCCGCAGCCAGAAAATATTCAGGATTTTCAAGTTCATTGAATGAAGGCATCGGCCCAAGCTTTTCCTTCGAGACAAGAATAAATATTACAACTGCCATTGCAAAGGGTAATGCGACTATGATCCAGAACCATGTCAGATATTTACGATTGCCTGTGTTGCCTTTCATCAGAAGGGAATATTTATTTCAAAAATAGTAAATTCTTAAAGAAACTTAACGGTTTATTTTGAAGTTTGGTCTCTAAATGATTTACTTTGTCGTGTTTTATAACAGAATAAATCTCGCTTCAGATGATCGAAAATCTCGTTATTGTTGAATCCCCGGCAAAGGCAAAAACCATAGAAAAGTTTCTTGGAAAAGAATTCCGCGTTATATCAAGTTTCGGCCATATCAGGGATCTCGCGAAAAAAAATCTGGGTATAGATATTGAAAATGATTTTGCACCTGATTATGAGATCCCCAAAGAAAAGGCAAAGGTTGTCAGTGAACTTCGAAAGGCAGCTGCTGAAGCAAAGAATATCTGGATTGCTTCCGATGAGGACCGTGAGGGTGAAGCAATAGCATGGCATCTTGCAGGCGTACTTAAGCTTGATCTTTCCTCTACCCGCAGGATAGTATTTCATGAGATTACCAAAGATGCAATTTCCGGCGCAATTGAAAGTCCCCGTCAGATAGATATGAACCTGGTCAATTCACAGCAGGCCCGTCGTATACTTGACCGTCTTGTGGGTTTTGAGATTTCTCCTGTTCTCTGGAAAAAAGTCCAGCCTGCACTTTCAGCAGGCAGGGTACAGTCAGTGGCCGTAAGACTTATTGTGGAAAGGGAAAGAGAAATAATTTCATTTAAGACGGAATCTTCATTCAGGGTAAATGCAGTTTTCAGGATTGATGAAAAAGACAGTGAAAGTGCAATTTTGAAGGCCGAATCGTCAAAACGCTTCAATGAGGCAGATGAGGCCCGGAGGTTCCTTGAACTATGCGCTGATTCGGAATATAAGATTGCCGGTATTACTGTTAAACCGGGAACCCGGTCGCCTGCACCTCCGTTCACAACCTCAACCATCCAGCAGGAAGCTTACCGGAAGCTTGGTTTTTCAGTTGCACAGACAATGGCTGTCGCACAAAAGCTTTACGAAGCCGGAAAGATAACGTACATGAGAACTGATTCCACAAACCTTTCAAAACTTGCTCTTGCAAAATCCCGGGAAGTGATAATTGCCGGATTTGGTATTAAGTACTCAAAGACCCGTCAGTTCAAGACTAAATCGAAAGGGGCACAGGAGGCTCATGAGGCTATACGCCCGACATATATTGACAATTCCACGATAACCGGCAGTCAGAATGAGAAGAAACTCTATGAACTGATCTGGAAAAGAACTGTGGCATCTCAGATGTCAGATGCAGAGGTTGAAAAAACAACAATTTCCATTGAAATGAATAATTCACCTGTGATTTTCAATGCTTCAGGCGAGGTGATTAAATTCGATGGCTTTCTGAAAGTCTATACTGAATCTTCTGATCAGGAAAACAATGATGATGAGAGATATGTTATTCCTCCGGTTCAGAAGGGAATGTATCTTTATTATAATACCGTTACAGCCTCCCAGAAATTTACATCGCCTCCTCCCCGGTACACTGAGGCAAGCCTTGTAAAGAAGCTTGAAGAACTGGGTATCGGACGGCCTTCCACCTATGCTCCGACAATATCCACTATCCAGAACAGGGGATATGTTCTTCGTGAAGACAGGCCCGGAGAAAACCGGATTGTCAGAATAATCACCCTTGAAAAAGGGAAGCTTGCCATGACTTCAAAAACAGAGGTTGCCGGGAAAGAGAAATCGAAGCTTTTTCCCCAGGACATAGGGATGATCGTCAATGATTTCCTGATTGAAAATTTTTCGGATATTGTTGATTATCATTTTACTGCAGATGTGGAAGAGCAATTTGACGAGATTGCACTGGGGAATCTGAAATGGACGAGTATGCTGCATAGTTTTTATGGCCCCTTCCATAAAACTGTTGAAAATACCCTTGAGAAAAAAGACCGCAAGACAGGTGCCAGGGTACTGGGCAATCATCCCGAAACCGGTGAACCTGTTTCTGTAAGAATGGGCCGGTTTGGTCCCGTGGTACAGATAGGAAACTCCGAAAACGGCAAAAAGCCAAGGTTTGCCAGCCTGACAAAGAATATGCTTATAGAAACAGTTACACTGGAGGAGGCACTTGGTCTTTTCCGCCTGCCGCGTTCATTAGGCATCCATGAAGGAGAAGAGATGATTGTAGGAACCGGGAAATTCGGTCCTTATATACGGTACAAAAACAAATTCTTTTCACTGAAGAAGGGTTCCGATGATCCCTACTCCATAACTGTTGACAGAGCTTTGGAAATAATCAGGGAAAAGAACGAGAATGAGCAGAAGAAGACCATTAAGGATTTTGGAGATATACTTCTCCTGAACGGGAAATATGGCCCTTACCTTACCAGGGACAAACAAAATTACCGGCTTCCGAAAGGCACTGATGCTGAAAAACTTACCAGGGAAGATTGCATCATGATCATTGAAAAAAGCAATAAATCCAAAAAAAGCTCCTGAAAATCACCATGACAGATCTTAATGATTATTTTAATCCGGTAAGTATTGAAAGCCCGGGATTTGAACACCTGGCCGGACAGACAGGCTTCCCCCACAATATTTTCGTACATACTGAAAATATCCCGGTTAAAGACATAAGGAAATTCAAAATAGCACTATTCGGGGTTCCTGAAGGACGAAATTCTCCGGGAACCGGGACAATGAAGGGTCCCGACAGCATCAGGAGACAGCTCTACAGGCTTGCCAGGATCCCGGGCAAATCAAAGATCATTGACCTCGGAAACATGAAGCAGGGAGTTACTTTCAATGATACTGTTGCAGGACTGACGGATATTCTCTGCTGGCTCATCGGCGAAGATATCTTCCCTGTGATCATAGGCGGCAGCAGTGCCCTGGTGACGGCAATTGACAGTGCTTTGACACGTCTTAAAACTAAATACTCGCTTATTGCCGTTGATCCCAGAATTGACTTCATTAATGAAAGCAAAGAGGCAGATTCTTTCAATTACCTGTATAATCTTATCCATAATCATAAAAACACTTTTAGTCATTATATAAATATAGGGTATCAGACATTTCTGAACGACCAGCAGGTGATTAACCGGTTTCTGAAGCGCAAGTCGGAGCTTGTCAGGATAGGTGATGTCAGGAAGGCTATTTATCTTACCGAACCTTTTTTCAGGGATTCCCATGTAGCCGTTTTTGATATTTCCGCGGTCAGGCAATCAGACGCTCCGGGAACCATAAGCCCTTCTCCCAATGGCTTTTATGGCGAAGAGATCTGTCTTCTGGCAAGATATGCCGGTATATCTGACAATCTGAAAGTGTTCGGTCTGTTTGATGTAAATCCCGATCTTGATGTAAGGCATCAGACTTCCGGTCTGGCGGCCCAGATATTGTGGTTCTTCCTTGAAGGATTTTCGCAGAAGCAGTACGAAACTCCGGTTTTAAGCAATACCAATTCCGGGAGATTTACAAAATATCATGTCAGGGTAACGGATCTTGAAGATGACCTGATCTTTGTAAAGAGCAACCTCACGGACAGATGGTGGATGGAACTGCCTGCAGGTGGCGACAGGAATCTGTATATTGCCTGCTCCCATGAAGATTATCTTAAAGCCAACCGGAACGAAGTACCTGAACGCTGGGTGCAGGGATATGAAAGGTTGAAATCATAGGTGCTCTATGGTTTTTGCTGGTTTATCATCTGTACGGTACCATTCATCATTTCCTCCGGGCATACTCATCAAAACGATTTTTTTTAACACCAAATAAATAAAAGTATATTTGTTTACGTTTTATATTTTTATTTATTTTACCGGTTCAGTTCACGCGTATTGCAACATTCTGAGAAGAAATGAAAAAACTAAAAATTACATTTCTTTTTTTAACCTTGATACCCTGTTCCGTATGGTCACAGCAGGATCCGCTTTCGAGTCATTATATGTTCAATACGATGACGTACAACCCGGGTATTGCCGGGACTTCCGGAATGATTTGTGCAACAGCCCTGAACAGGCAGCAATGGCTTGGATTTGATGGCGCCCCCTCCACTACGGTTTTTCATATCACTGCTCCGTTTTCTCCTTTCAGGATCAAAAGCGGTATCGGCCTGTTGATTGAAAGTGATAATGTGGGTTTTGATAAGGATATAAATGTTTCTGCAGCATATTCATACCTGATGGAACTGGGAATGGGAAAACTGGGTATCGGAATAAACCTCGGGATAATAAATAAAGCTCTTGAACCAAACTGGAATATACCGAACGGCGATGGATTCACCCAGCCGAATGAAGATCCGCTGATACCCGTTAACAAGGAAAGTGTCATTGTTTTTGATGCAGGAATAGGAGCGTATTACAAGGCAGATAAATACTATGCTGCTGTCTCAGTCACACATATAAACCAGCCTAAAATAAAATTCACAAAAGACAATTCCTCAGCCATCAGCTATATAAGCCGTCATTATTACCTTACGGGAGGGTATACTATCCAGTTACCCAATCCGTCTTTTGAGCTTCTGCCCTCGGTTTTTGCGTTCAGTGACGGCAAAGTTTTACAGTTTAACATAACATCTCTGGTAAGATACAATAAAAAGGTATGGGGAGGCGTTTCCTACAGAGCCGGTGATGCGCTGACAGGAATGATTGGTTTTGAGCTCTATAACGGGATTCGGATTGGTTATGCTTATGATTTCCCGCTGTCGGACATAAGGAAAAACACAAGCGGATCACATGAATTTATGGTAAACTATTGTTTTGATCTCAGTCTGGGGAAAAGCCCCATGAGATATAAAAGTATCAGATTTTTATGATTATTAAAAAAAAATAACTTACTTGCATTATAAATTCTTGAGAAATATGAAAAAGGTTATCCTATCTGCCCTGATAATAATAATCTTGTTGAGCGGGTGCGGTTCTTCAAACACTGGTGAGCTTACCGGTGTACCGGGAAGGAAGAAGTTTTTTGAACCGGTACCTTTTGAAATGGCATTTATACCTGCCGGAAGTTTCATGATGGGCCCAAGCGACCAGGATGCTGTGTTTGCGATGAACAGTCTTTCCAAGTCTGTTACAGTTGACGCATTCTGGATGGACCAGACGGAAATTACAAATAACAAATACCGTCAATTTGTATACTGGGTTCGCGATTCTATCCTGAGAACAAAGCTTGGCGAGGCAGGAATTGCTGACAGGGAATATTTCATGGTTGATGAGGAGGGCAATGTTATTGAGCCAAATGTCATTAACTGGGAAGAAAAAATTGATCCTGAAGAAGAAACGACCAAGGGTATTATTGAAGAGATGTATTATCCGCCCGAAGAAAGGTTTAACGGCAGAAAGCAGTATGATGTCCGCAAATATAATTATTCCTATTTCTGGGTTGATTACCAGCAGGCTGCTAAATCAAGATATGTCTATGATTATGAGAATAATACGGGCAGATATGAAGGTCAGGTGACCAATCTTGACGGTTCACGTACTGATGTTCAGGATCGTTCTTCCTTTATCAAGCACAAAATAATCAACATTTATCCTGACACCCTTTGCTGGATAAGGGATTTCACCTATTCATTCAATGATCCGCAGGCTGATCTTTATTTCTGGCATCCTTCATTTGATGATTATCCTGTTGTAGGGATAAGCTGGCTGCAGGCAACTGCATTCAGCAACTGGAGAACCGATTTCATGAATACAGCCCTCAGAAAACAGGGTATTGTTGATGTCCAGAGATACAGGCTTCCGCTCGAAACAGAATGGGAATATGCCGCAAGAGGTGCTTTAGACCTGTCAATGTATCCCTGGGGCGGTCCATATACAAGAAATTACAAAGGCTGTTTCCTTGCAAACTTCAAGCCTTTGCGCGGTAATTATATTGATGATGGAAATGTGTATACAGGACAAGTTGCATCCTATGGAGCAAATGAATACGGACTTTATGATATGGCAGGGAATGTTTCGGAATGGACCTGCGGAGCATATCATCCCTCAGCATACATATTCCAGCATGATCTTCAGCCTAATTATGAATATAATGCAACACCCCAGGATCCGCCTGTAATGAAACGTAAAGTTATCCGCGGAGGTTCCTGGAAAGACATTTCATATTTTCTTCAGACAAGTACAAGAGACTATGAATATCAGGATTCTACAAAACCATATGTCGGATTCCGCAATGTAAGATCTTATATCGGAGCAGAAATTTAAATTGAAATAACCCTTAAATAATAGAGTATATGAGCCTAGCAGAAATCGTACAAAGCAGCGGATGGAAGAATTTCATCGCAAAACTTTATGGCTTGGGAGCTTCCGTCGTTATTGTCGGGGCATTATTTAAAATCCAGCACTGGCCACTGGCAGGAACAATGCTTACTATTGGCCTTCTGACAGAAGCTGTTATTTTCTTCTTTTCGGCATTTGAACCTTTGCATGAAGAGATAGACTGGACATTGGTCTATCCGGAACTCGCAGGAATTCCCGAGGAAGGTGAGGAACTCCCGGCACACGGCAGCGGCAAACAGCGTGATGCTATTTCCAGAGGCGTCGGTGGAGGCGGATACGGAGGCGGTGCAGGTTCCGCAGCACTGGCAAAGTTCGATGAGATGCTGGAAAGCGCTGAGATCACTCCTGATCTCTTCAAAAACCTCGGTGTGGGAATGAAAAAGCTCAGCGAAACAACTGCCAATATGAATGCCATGGGAGATGTCACTGCTGCTTCATCAAAATATGCGTCATCCATTAATACTGCCACTGAATCACTTGGTAAACTGACAGAATCATACCAGACGACAACCAAGGCAATTAATGAGACTGGATCAACATACAAAAATATGGCTGATTCGTTCTCTATAATTGAAGTCGGCGGAAAATCATACCAGCAGCAACTGGAGACACTTAATAAAAACCTGTCTGCCCTGAATGCCGTTTATGAACTGCAGAAAAAAGGAGCAGATGATCATCTTAAAGATTCCGAAGCACTTTACAAAGGCCTTCAGGGGCTGATGAAGGATCTTACTGATTCGTCCGGTGACACCAAAAAATATCGTGACCAGATTGCCAAACTGAATGATAATCTGTCAGCTCTCAATAACGTGTACGGAAATATGCTTTCTGCTATGAATGTTAAATAATACAGAATTGGTTTTACCTTACTAAACTACCCGTAAAATGGCTCACGAAAAGCTATCTCCGCGACAAAGGATGATCGGTATGATGTACCTGGTACTTACCGCCATGCTTGCACTTAACGTATCAAAGGAGGCCGTGGAGGCATTCAAGA
>CAYNGW010000094.1:0-8028 GCA_964396955.1 uncultured Rikenellaceae bacterium
CTCTGAACAAGAGCGATGCCCTTTTATATGTGGCAAAACGCCGTGCAAAACCTATAGTTAATGCCTTTTCATCAAGATGGCTGCTTATGTTAAGGAGGGTTCTCGGACTTACATGCTTTTCCATCATATCAGTCTGAAGTCTCTTTCTGATATTCGAAAAGAGATTTTTTTTAAGATCTTTTTTAATCTCGTAAATCCTTTTATCATCAATTGTGTATAGTTTCTCCCATAAGCTTCTGTTGGTCTGATCAAAATTCAGTGTTCCTGTAAGCTCCTCATACACCTCTTTCCATTCCGGGGCTGTCCATGTAGGATGGTGAACTCCGTTAGTCACATACCCGATAAAAAGTTCTTCCTTCAGATAACCCGGCCATAGTTTATTGAACATACCCTGGCTCACTTCTCCGTGAAGCTTGCTGACGCCATTAACTTCCTGTGACATGCGGGTTGCCAGGAAGCTCATATTGAATTTTCTGTCGGCATCACCCTCGCATCTGCCGAGAGCCATTAGTTCATCCCATGAAATATTAAGCCGGGCGCTGTAATGAGAGATATATTTTCTGAGCATGTCTTCTTCAAACGCATCATGGCCCGCAGGAACCGGTGTGTGAGTTGTGAAAAGAGTGGAGGATCTTACAGCTTCAAGAGCCTGCTTAAAAGTAAGATGGTGTTCCTCGATCATTGTCCTGAGCCTTTCAAGGCTTATAAATGCTGAATGACCTTCATTGCTATGGTAGATATCAGGTTTTAGTCCCATTAAAACCAGTGCCCTGATCCCTCCAATCCCTAAAATAAGCTCCTGGCGCAATCTGTTCTCATTATCACCACCGTATAAATGGTGTGTAACAGTCCGGTCCTCGGGTGTATTATCATCAAAATCGGTATCCAGAAGCACAAGCCGGACTTTTCCGATCATGGCTTCCCATACACGTATTTTTACAGTTCTTCCCGGCCATGCCAGGGACACATTCAGGTGATTACCATTTGGATCCTTTACAGGGTTGATAGGAAGCCGTGAAAATTCTTCAGCTTCATAAACTTCAAGCTGTTCTCCTTTTGGTCCCAGTTTTTGTCTGAAATAACCAAACCTGTAAAGAAGTCCTATACCTATTATATTAATATTTGAATCGCTTGCTTCCTTGAGATAGTCACCGGCAAGGAGCCCCAGTCCGCCTGAATAGATTTTAAGGCAGGGATGTATCCCAAATTCCATGCTGAAATAAGCTATACATGGTTTTTCGGGATCATCCGGACGGTTTATGTATTCTTTAAATTGTTTATCTATCTTTTCGAGGTCTGCAACAAATTCTTCATCATCTTCGAGAACCAGCAGCCGTTTATAATCAATTTTTTCGAGAAGCACTTTCGGATTGTGCTTTACATCTTCCCAGAGTGAAGGATCCATTCTTTTGAATAATGATTCTGCATCCGTATTCCATGACCACCACAGATTATTTGCCAGTGTATTAAGAGATGCAAGTTTTTCAGGCACATCACTCTGAACATAGATATCTTTCCAAACTGGCACCTGGTGAGGTTTCCGAACAGGTATTCCTGCAGCTTCGACAAATCTTACAAACTCTCTCGGTTCTTCTCTCCTGGCACTGCTATGTTCAAGAGCAATTTCACAGGCTTTGAAATAATGTTCAACAAGGGTATCCCACATAGCGATCCTGGAAATTTCATGGGCTTTCTTTCTTGCCTCCTGAACCTCATTTTCGGGAAGCCCTATAAACATCGACATGAAATTCTTTATTTCCGTGATAACTTTATTTTCGTTGTCATCAGTTCTTTCAATCACGGCTATGCCATTGCCGGGTTCTTTGAAATAATCCCGCACCCAGAGTCCAAATCCCGAGAGTGAAGTTGTAACAGTCGGAATTGAGAACATGAGGCTTTCAAGAGGAGTATATCCCCAGGGTTCATAATATGATGGGAATACAGAGAGGTCAAAACCGATCAGAAGATCGTAATACGGCATATTGAAGATACCATCATTCCCATTCAGGTAGGAAGGCGCAAATATTATCTTGACTTTTAATTTTTGATCATTATGCAGATTATTACTATGTATCCGCTGAAGCACCGGATCGGTGGCGGGATAATGCAGGCTGTGGGTCAGGTACCTGTCTCCTCCGTTGGCCGGTCCGTTATTGTAAAGAATATCTATAAGATCCTGGCGCGGTCCTTTATGATATGCAGGCATAAGGATAAATGCAACACATTCTTTTTCAATATTGTCTTTCTTGTTAAGCTGCCCAAGTGAATCAATAAAAATATCAACTCCCTTGTTTCTGAATTCATATCTTCCGCTGTTGGCTACAAGAACACAATTTTCCTGGAGCTTGTAGCCAAGTATTGCTTCTGCAACACTTTTCAGCTTTGATCTGGCAGCATTCCTTCTCTCCTGAAAAACATCACTGCCCGGGACAAATGAATCTTCAAAACCATTGGGTGTAACAATATCAACGTCTTTGCCGAGGAAATGACTGCATTCTTTTGAAGTTATTCCGCTGACTGTTGTAAAGACATCTGCTACGGAAGCAGAAATTCTTTCAAGGGATTGCTTGGCAACAATATTGAATTCACGGGCTATCTGTCCGGGATTATATTCTTTCATTTTCCCGTAGAGCGGCCGGTTGTTACCGGCTATGCATCTGCCAAGAACTGTAGCATGTGTAGTGAAGGAAGTGGCGATCCACGGGGCTTGTTTCTCGAGGTATAAAATTCCTGTTCCGGTCATCCACTCATGGAACTGTGCAACAATATTAAGATGCTCATAATAGAATGAAGTAAAGCTTTCAATCAGCTTACCCGCAGCATAGCCGAAAAGGGCGGGTTCCACATAATCCCACTGACCCGAGATGCTGTCAAGCTTGTATGTTTCCCAGAATTTGGCAAAGATCTCATTCTGCTGGCCAAAATATGGTGTGAAATCAATAAGGATAACAACAGGCTTCCCGGTAATGTTCCATCTGCCGGTTTTAACCCGCAAACCTTCTGATTCTGCCCTTCCCTTCCATTCAGCGTACAATGATTCATCAGGTATAAATTCAGGATTTTTTGCATCCTCTCTCCACACATCGGGGCCTATAAGTATGTAATTATCACCAAGTTCATCAACAATATTAAGGGCTTTGGTCGAGATGACAGTATGAATTCCACCAACTTTATTACATACTTCCCAACTGGTTTCGAAAATAAAATCAACCTTCATTTTAATTTTCTTTATTTGAAATGGATTTTAATAACCTATTTTTTGACCTTTCTTACACCCTTTTTTGATGGAGTTTTCTTTGCTGCCGGTTTCTTTACAACTGCCTCTTCTGAGGTACTCTTTTTTACTGTCATTGTTTTCTTCTTTGCGGTTACGGAAGGAGCTTCCTCTTCAGAGTCTCTTTTGGTAGATTCTGCAAGAAGCTCATGTGCCAGTTCCTTTAACGAAGTTTTGGATTCAGTTTTAACTGCAGCCTTTCTCCCTGGTTTTGCTTTCGCTTTTTTCCCTGAGAGCTTTTCAATTTCAGCAGCCTGCTGTTCAATAATCTTATCCTTTTCCTTAAGCAGGCTGTCAAGTTTTGAAATCTGAACCTGTTCATCGGTTAACGGGAAGCACCTGTTCACCCTTATCTCAAAATCGCTCAGCACGTTCATATAGTTCATGAAAGCATCATAAGGCGTCTCATAGGGATTAAAATATGCATGAACTGCGCCATCTGAAAAGAATTTTGTTGCCATGTAATAGAAATGGTCGCTGGACTGGAGGTATTCATAGTCCTTGTTCATCTGCTCATCGTTGCATTTTTTCACCTTATCGGATAATTCGTAGAGTTTATCAAGGGCTGCCACCTGCAATTCATTACCCATCCAGGCAGTGATATCACGTTCCTCGTCAGCCCAGGATATGGGTGAAGTGACACTTATTGCGGAAACAGGCTGTAATGTATCGGCTATTTCTGATGGGGTCATAAATCTGAATGGAGTTTTCTTCAGTATTGCACCCGGAAGATGCTGAAGGAAATCAAATATTCCGGTTTCTTTCCAGTTATGTTCTCCGAATGTCTCATAGTCAAGAAAAATATTCACCAGTTCACTTTTAGGTGCAAGTTTGTTAAGCCATGATGCATATTTGTCTGCTGTCAGTGGCCATGCGCTCCAGCTTTTATTTGAAAACCTGAAAGCTAAATCGTCACTCAGGACGAAGTTCCTCAGAAGCACTTTAAGACGCGGATTTACGGCGTTGCAATACAGATAGTTAGGGCTCTTCCATCCAAGAACATGCTTGGCTCCCTCTGTAAGCATGGATTTGAATCCCATATCTGCAATCCATGATCCGATCTGGTCAGAATATATTAATTCGGTATTGCGGAATGATGTTGTTTCAACCCCCAGGAATGTTTTCATCATTTCCCTGTGAATCTCAATCTGGTGTTCAAACTGGCTTCTGTTTTTAAGTGAAGCGAGAGAATGAGCATTCGTTTCGGCAATAAATTCCACCATTCCGGTTTCTGCAAGCTGTCTGAAAGATTCAAGCACCTCCGGGGCATAAAGCCTGAACTGGTTTATAACTATTCCCGAAAGGGAAAATGCAACTTTAAACTTCCCTTTATGTTTCTGAATGAGGTCCATAATAACCTTATTGGCAGGCAGATAGCACTTCCCTGCCACTTTTCTCATTATGGATTCATTTGAGAAATCATCATAATAATAATGATCATGTCCCAGGTCAAAAAACCTGTAGCGTTTTAGCCGGAAAGGCTGATGAACCTGAAAGTAAAAGCAAATAGCTTTTTTGCCTGCTGCGTTCATATCTTAATACTTATTTTTGCCAAATCACTCTTTCATAAATATCCTTCACATGCCTGGCTGAGTTATCCCATTTAAGCCTGATAACTTCTTCCTTGCCGTTTTTGATAAACATACTTGCCAGGGCTGGATAGTTAAGAATACCATAAATAGCATCTGCCATTGCATCTATATCCCAGAAGTCGGTTTTTACTGCATGGGTTAGTATCTCAGAAACACCCGACTGCTTGCTTATTATAACCGGCACATTCGATTGCATCGCCTCAAGAGGGGATATACCGAAAGGTTCCGACACTGACGGCATTATATATACATCGCTCATAGCCAGCATGGTAAAAACATCCCTTCCACGCAGGAATCCGGTAAAATGGAAGCGGTCGGTTATTCTCAGGGATGCAGCTCTCCGCATCATCCGATCCATCATATCTCCCGATCCTGCCATTACAAACCTCACATTATTCATCACCTTCAGGACTTTATAGGCTGCTTCAATAAAATATTCCGGACCTTTCTGAAGTGTGATCCTGCCAAGGAAGGTGACAACTTTATCATCAAATCCCTTATTTACAACAATATCATCAGATATTTTGACCGGTTCAACTGCATTATATACCGTTTCCACCTTATCGGGGTGGATGTTGTATTTATTTATAACAACATCCCTGGTAAGGTTGCTTACCGTGATTATTTTAGAAGCTGCATCCATACCGTTCTTTTCAATATGATAAACATCCGGGTTGACATTCCCTCCGCTTCTGTCAAAATCGGTGGCATGAACGTGGATTATCAGCGGTTTTCCGGAAACTTCCATTGCTGCTATCCCGGCAGGATATGTAAGCCAGTCATGGGCATGAATGATATCAAAGTCGTTTTCTTCAGCAATAACTGACGCAACGATTGAGTATTTATAGATCTCATCCAGAAGGTTTCTGTCGTATCTGCCCGATAAATCTACCATTCCTTTGTTGTTCGTCTGAATAAAGAGTTTGTGTCCGTTCACTTCTGATCTCACAAGCTTCCAGAAATCTTCAGGATCGACATAAGGAATTATTTTTGATGAGATTTCAATTTTTTCAATCGGCCTTCTGATTCCCTTATAGAAAATCTGTTTGAAGGCGACAGGTACTTTATTTGCTCCAACAAGGCGAACCACACTCTGATCTTCATCGCCCCATGCTTTGGGCACAACAAAAATCACCTCCAGGTCATCCAGCGTCGCCATTCCTTTTGTCAGGCCAAAGCTGGCTGTACCTAATCCGCCAGTAATATGCGGCGGGAACTCCCACCCAAACATTAACACACGCATATCCTTCTTCCCTTATAGATTTGAATATTCCGTCTCAAGCAGATTAATAATCCTCAATACTTCGCCAACACTCCATGCCTGTGAAATTGCACCGCGCGGTGCGTGTGGCGGATCTCCGTCATGTATTTCCGACAAGGTGGTTATCCCGTGCTCAGACATCACCTCTTCAAGACCGTATATCAGTTTCCTTATTTTCTGTACACCCTGATTGCCGTACACTTTAAGCCATCCTTCACAGAAGGGACCTAAAAGCCATGGCCATACTGTTCCCTGGTGGTATGCATTATCCCTTTCCTCCTGGTTTCCGTAATAGGTTCCCTTATAAAGTTTATTAGCCGGAGAAAGCGTTCTCAACCCCCTTGGCGTAACAAGTTCTTTATCAACAATATCCAGAACCATTTTCATTTGTTCCTTGTCAAGCATTGAATAAGGAAGTGATACTGCAATAACCATATTCGGTCTGACACATAAGTTGCGGCCCTCTTCATCATTCACATAATCGGCCAGGCAGCCAGTTTTCTCATCCCAGAACAGCTCAAGGAATGATTTTTTTATCAGCTCGGGTAAATATTCAAATTCTTTTATGAATTTCTTATCTTTTTCGGTTTTTGCCATTTCGAGTGTGAAGCATACAGCATTATACCACAGGGCATTAATCTCCACTGCATAGCCTTTTCTCTGGGTTACAGGCACGCCATTGACCACTGCATCCATCCATGTAAGGGATTTCCCCTGAGCATCAGCGTAAATAAGGCCGTTTTCCCGCATATGGATGCTGAATGCGGTACCGTTCTTATAGGCATTCAGGACTGATTTTGCAGCTTCGCCGTAACGTTCACAGCAATCGGACTCTCCGTTAAGGGTATATTGCTGAAGTGCCCAGAAGAACCATAACGGGGCATCAACGGAATTGAATGCATAAAGTCCGGCGGTACCCATATTTGGGAACAGGCCGTCTTTCATTCTCTTTACCTGTGTATCAAGCACTTCCCTGTACAGTGCAAGTTTATGACGCGCCGTGGCGATACCCGGAAGCGATATAAAGGTGTCTCTGCCCCAGGATCCAAACCATGGATAGCCTGCGATAATGAGAGTGTCTTCTCCTCTCTTTTCAACAAATTGCTGGGCGGCATTTCTGAGGCAGTTGATAAAGCAGTCACGCGGGATTTTGCTGGTTACGGTTTTCGTGAATTTAGCCTTGAAGCCGGAGGGCTTTTCCTCATGTGTTGAAGCTGAAAATACTATGGTGTCGCCTTTTTTTGCATCGAGTTCAAAAAAACCGGGAGTAAAAAGATCTTCAGAATAATCATAACCTCTTTTTTGTTCTTCAATATACTCCACTCCCAGGTACCAGTCTGGCACATGAACAAAATCAACTTTTGCGGAGAACTGCATATGCAGCCACGGGAACCCATCATACATTTTTGATTTGATGCCGTTTTTCACGGTTTCAGTCTTTGTGTTTGCCCACAGGTTTGCATGTGTAAGCTGGTGGATGCTCCGGAATGCAAGGAATGGCCTTACCTGCAGTTTCATCGTCTCTGACGCTTCAAGAATTGTATATCTCATAAGCATTTGTTCCTCATGATGCACGAGGAGCCTTTCCATTTTCAGCAAAACATTGCCGACCCTGAAGATCCTCATCGGGATTATTTCGGTTTCAAAATCCTCGATATACTTGTGCCCTTTCGGGCTGAAATAATCGCCCTTATATTTCCGGATCCCGATATTGAAGCTCTTATCATTATTAACCACGGTCAGATCAAGAGAGGAAAGAAGAACATACCTGCCTCCGCCAAGCTCATCCACAGGACAAACCAGTAATCCATGGTATTTACGTGTATTACATTCCACAAGAGTAGTGGATGCATATGAGCCTGCCCTGTTCGTCCTTATTAATTCCCGTCCAAGTGAATACT
>CAYNGW010000095.1:0-8004 GCA_964396955.1 uncultured Rikenellaceae bacterium
TCATTTTATAATGAATCAACAAATGTATAATTTGCATATCGAAATTCCGAGCTTTAGAAAGAAAATGTTTTTATATCATAGCGATATGATAAATTCTTTGTACTATTATATCACCATATGAACGTGCTCGCCCACATATACTTATCAGGTGATTCCGAAAAAATAATCATTGGAAATTACATTGGAGATTATGTCAAGGGGCGCGACTATTTAAATTATCCTGATCATATCCGTAAAGGTATTATACTTCATCGACATATTGACGGATTCACCGACCGTCATCCTGTGGTACACCGAAGCAAGATATTCTTTTCAAGAAAATACCACAGGTATTCAGGGGTTGTTACGGATATCATTTATGATCATTTCCTGACAAAGGAATGGAATTTTTTTTCCAGAAGGCCGCTGGAAAGTATTACTTATAATTTTTACAGAGCCCTGGTTAATAATTATGACATACTGCCGGTAGAAGTCAGAAATATGATGCCATTCTTTATCATTAACAACTGGATTGAATCATATCAGACCACGAATGGTATAAAACATGTTCTGAGGACACTTAGTAAACGGACCACATTGCCCAATGAAACAAGATTTGCAATCCGCGCCCTCAAGAAAAATTATTATTCACTCCAGGATGACTTCATGGAGTTTTTTCCCCAGCTTATTGAATATGTGGAAAAAGATTTCGGTATAGAGATCTCCCACAGGATTACAATTCCATTCTGATCATATAAGATATTCTGCACGGCTGGCATCAAGCCTCAGGAAAATAAACAGCAATATAGTAAATCCCCAGAGGGAGCTTCCTCCGTAGCTTAAGAAAGGCAAGGGTATACCTATAACCGGTACAAGACCTATGGCCATTCCGATATTGATAAAGAAATGAGTGAACAGAATTGACAGGACGCCATAGCCATAAATCCTTGAGAACACGGATCGCTGCCGTTCAGCAAGCATAACAAGCCTCAGCAGAAGAAAAATATATAATCCTATCACGGTCACTGATCCGAGGAAACCCCATTCCTCACCGATGGTGCAGAAGATAAAATCGGTGCTCTGAGCAGGAACAAATTTGAATTTCGTCTGTGTGCCCTGAAGATATCCTTTCCCTGTGATACCTCCGGAACCGATTGATATCAGTGACTGGTTTACATTGTAACCTGTACCATGGGGATCCGACTTGAAACCCAGCATTATTTCAATCCTTTCCCTCTGATGGGGCTTCAGCAGATGACTGTAGGCATAATCAACAGAATCCACATACAGTATGCTCCCCAGCATAAAAAGATAAATAATAAGTACTGAAATAGCTTTCTTCTGATATATATGGTATGCATAAGTTATTCCTGACAAAATAATGGAGATCAGTATTATAAGCTTATTGCCGAGTGAATTAAGTAAATAATGATCAAGTGCATACAATGATCCTGCAATGACAATGAATATCCCGAGACCTGTCAAACATAGCTTCAGTTTCCTCGTGGCAAACCATGTCAGGAAGAAAGCCAGAACCGCAATTCCGAGCTCCAGATAAACATCACTAAAAATAAGTGTGAAAAAGAAAAGTATAAGCATGAGCAATCCGGAAACGAAAATGAAAGGACTCATTCCCTCCCTGAAGAGCACCAGAAAAAAAGAAAGGAATACGATCGTGGAACCAAGATCGGGCTGTAATGCTGTAAGCAGAGCCGGTAAAAGAATTATGGCAACGGACGGGAGTATCACCTTCAGCTTAGTCAGCTCCTGTCTTCGCTTGCTTAAAAAATCCGCAAGAACAAGTGCGGTTCCGAACTTGGCAAACTCAGAAGGCTGAAAGCTTAACTGACCGAATTCAAACCATGATCTGGCACCGTTTATTTCATTGCCGAAAACAAGTACCAGGATAAGCAATAATATAAGTCCGCCATAGATGAACCATGAAAAGAAGAAATAAAACCTGGCATCGATTATTACAATAAATACAGCAATAACCAGTGTTGCTATTATCCAAATGAATTGTTTCCCGTAACGCTGTGAAAGATCAAGTATTCCTTTATGCTCCTCATTATATACTGCGGCATAGATGTTGAACCATCCCAGCGTAATCAGCACCAGGAAAAGAAGAATCGTTATCTTATCGATCCCCTGCCAGATATTAATGCTCCGTTTCACTTTTGGGCGGATTGTCGATCAGGTCCAGTTCAAGTATCCTCTGTTCCTGCCATTTACTGGCAGATGAGATTTCTCTTTTCAGATATTTTTCAATCATCAGGCTTGCCACGGGTGCAGCATAGGTTGCCCCGAAACCTGCATTTTCCACATATACGGCTATTGCTATCTCAGGATTATCCTTCGGTGCAAAAGCAATAAAAACTGAATGGTTTTCTCCATGAGGATTCTCCGCTGTACCCGTTTTACCGCATACGATAATATCCTGCAAAGCAGCTATGCGGGCTGTCGCTCCTGCTCCTCCATTGACGGCGGCCTCCATTCCCAGTATGACTCTTTCAAAATTTATTGAGTCAATACTTATATTGTGCCTGGTAGAAAAGACAGTATCGATTCCCCCGTTGCCACCAACGGATTTTACAATATGAGGAGTATAATAATACCCCCGGTTGGCTATTGCGGCCGTCATATTAGCCATCTGCATAGGGGTTGTTCCTATTTCTCCCTGTCCAATTGCCATAGATATCACGGTCAGTGCTTTCCATGATCCTTTTCCATAATACCTGTCAAAATACGCCGAAGATGGCACCAACCCGGGAAGCTCATTCACAAATTCAGTGCCCAGTTTCTTGCCGAATCCGAATTCATCAAGATAGCTTTTCCATTTATCATATGCCTCACCGACAGAGGCGTAAACGGGATTCTCAAGTATTCTCCTGTATGTCTGGCAGAAATAGGAATTGCATGAGTTCATTATAGCTCCCTCAAGGTCGAGGGGAGATGAATGCGAATGGCAGCTGACAAAAAGATAGCCATTCTCGCAGCCGAATCTTGTTCCAGGATAAATAACCTTCTCCTGGAGTGCTATCAGCCCGTTCAGGGGTTTAAAAGTTGATCCCGGGGGATATGAGGCCATGAATGCCCTGTTAAAGAGAGGCAGAAGCGTATCGGTCTTCAGCCTGGCAAAATTCTCAGATCTTATTCGTCCGACCAGCAAGCCCGGATCGTAATTGGGCGATGAAACGAGTGCAAGTATTTCTCCTGTTCCCGGCTGGATTGCAACAAGGCTTCCTGTTTTATGCTGCATGAGCTTTTCACCGTATTCCTGGAGATCAAGGTCAATTGTTGAGGTAATATTTGTACCCTGAACAGCTATGGTATTCATGTTTCCGTTAGCATATGATCCTTTAATACGGCTGTAAACGTCTACCATATAGATCTTTACGCCACGTGTACCCCTCAGCTCTCTTTCATAGGCTTCCTCGATGCCAAGCTTTCCGATATAATCACCGGGCTTATAGTACGGATTCTGTTTAATCAGGGCTTCATCCACCTCGCTTACATATCCCAGCAGATGAGCAGCTACAGGTCTTGAGTATTTCCTGAGCGTGCGCGGCTGAACATAGAATCCGGGATACATGAACATCTTTTCCTGAAATTTTGCATAGGTTTCGGCAGATATCTGTTTCAGGAATACAGAAGGGGCCCTGCGGGAATAACTTACAGCTGCTTTCATCCTTTCCTTCATTATATCCCTTGTTATTCCCAGTTCACTGCAAAAAAGCGAGGTATCCATTTTACCGGTCTGAGCCGGAATGACCATCAGATCATAGGCAGCCTGGTTAAAGACGATAAGCTGGCCGTTCCGGTCATAGATGAGTCCCCGTGCCGGGTATTGAGTTTCATATCTGAGAACATTGTTATCAGCCGACAATCTGTACGTATCCTTGACGACCTGAATTACAAACAACTTGATAATCAGCAACAGGGATGCTACAATAACAAGACCGATTATGATATATTTTCTGTTGATATAAGTATCCTTCATAAAACGGTCATTTATTTCCTTCTCCTTGCATACTCCAGAAGAAGAATAAAGGTTATCGAGAAAAGCGAGCTTAATATTACCCTGAGGAGTGTCCTGAAGAAATCTGCGAACCTGAATACTTCGAGGTAAAACAGCACAAAATGATGGACAAGCACGATGATCAATGTATAGATGAGGAACCATTTGAAGCCGTAAATGATCATTGACGGATTCGAGCCGGGTTCATAACCGTCCCTTGGCGATATCAATCTCAAAACATAAGGGCGTACAAATCCCGCAAGGACTGTTGCTGAAGCATGCATCCCCGGGGAGCCGCAAAAGAAATCAATTATTAATCCTGTAAAGAATGAAATAATAAGAAGCAGCCATGATGATATCTCAAACGGAAGAAGCAGGATGAACATGACGTAGACATAGGGATTTATATAGCCGCTGAACTGAATATTATTGAATAACAGAACCTGGAGAAGGATCAGCAAAACAAAGATCAGGCTGAATCTTAAAATCGAGTTGATCATTGAAATGAATTTTCAAGTCCAATTTGTTCTGTTTTCATCAGGTTCCCTATCACATTCACAAATTGAAGTCTCCTGAAGTCTGTTTCCAGTGCGACATCAATTGTGTAGAAATCTCCTCCCGGCTTTTCAAAATTGCTTACGGTGCCTACTATAATACCTTCGGGGAAGACTGCGGAAAATCCTGTTGTTTCAATTGTATCACCAACGCTGACAGATACATGCTGTGGTATTTCACTGAAAACTGCACGGGTATAATCACGTCCGTCCCAGCTTAATGATCCGAAATAACCGTTAGATTTTATCCTTGCACTTACCCTGAAATCGAGATTAAGAAGCGACATTACAACTGAATAGTTTTCGGAACATCCGACAATCACTCCGGCAACACCTTCAGCAGAAGTGACTGCCATATCGACCGACAGACCCTGTTTTTCTCCTTTACTGATGGTAAAAAAGTTCTTCTGCCGGTTTACGGAATTATCAATAACCTTAGCTGTGAAATACCGGTATTGCTGCCGGTATATTGTATCGGAAACTGAAAAAAAAAGCGGATCTTCCCTCTCTGTCAGTTTCTCGATGGTATTTTTCAGCAGGGTATTCTCTGATGCAAGTTCCTGGTTTATTTCCCGAAGCCTGAAATATGATCTGGTATTGCTTACGCTTTGTTCGAAGCCACGTGTAATACCCCGTACCCCTTTAACGATGCGAGTATTATGATAATTATTGCCTGTGCTGAGCAAATAAAATGTTATTCCTTCAAGTATAAGAAAGATGATAAGGTTATTATACTTCGCAAGAAAATTCAGCAGGTTTCTCATTCACAACAGAAGATTATCTCATAAGGAACGGAAATTTGTCAACATTCTTAAGTGCCACGCCTGTACCACGGGCAACTGCATGCAGGGGATCTTCAACCACATTGAACTTGATGTTGATCTTATCAGAAAATCTTTTATCGAGTCCTCTCAGCAAGGCTCCGCCGCCGACTACATAAATTCCCTTATCGACCACGTCGGCATACAGTTCCGGCGGAGTCTGCTCAAGGACATTCAGAAGAGCAGCCTCCACTTTTGACAGGGACTTATCGAGACAGTATGCAATTTCCTGGTACGATATTGGAATTTCAATTGGCAGGGCAGTCATTATATTGGGTCCTCTCACAATATAATCGGGAGGCGGGTTATCGATATCAGGCAGTGCTGCACCAACACCTATCTTAATATCCTCTGCAGTTCTTTCACCTATCTTGATATTATGCTGATGCCTCATATAAGCCTGAATATCAGCTGTAAATCCATCACCTGCTATCCTGATAGACTTGTTGCAAACGATCCCTCCAAGAGCAATAACTGCTATCTCCGTTGTACCGCCACCGATATCAATCACCATAAAACCCTCGGGAGCTTCAACATCAAGCCCGATCCCTATAGCTGCAGCCATCGGCTCATATATCATATAGACGTCCCTCCCGCCTGCATGTTCTGAAGAGTCACGAACAGCACGTATCTCAACTTCCGTACTTCCTGACGGTATACATACGACCATTTTCAGGGATGGTGAAAACAGACGGGGGCCTTTGTTTATCATTTTGATCATACCCCGGATCATCAGCTCGGCAGCATTGAAATCAGCTATCACTCCATCCTTCATTGGCCTGATAGTCTTTATATTCTCATGAGTCTTACCGTGCATCTGCCTTGCTGCCTCTCCTATTGCTATCAGCTTCCCTGTATTCTTATCTATTGCTACTATAGAAGGTTCATCAACAACAATTTTGTCATTATGAATGATTATAGTATTCGCCGTCCCGAGATCAATAGCAATCTCCTGAGTCAAAAATGAAAAAAGTCCCATATAATGAGAATATTAATTTAAAGTTAGTGTTTAAAGTGTCTTATTCCTGTAAATACCATTGCAACCCCGCTGGATGAGCAATAATCAACTGATTCCTGGTCACGAACCGATCCTCCGGGCTGAACGACAGCCGTAATTCCGGCCTTATGTGCTATTTCAACACAGTCGCCAAAAGGGAAAAATGCATCTGATGCCATAACTGCACCTTTGAGGTCGAATCCGAAGACCCTTGCCTTTTCAATTGCCTGTTTCAAAGCATCAACACGCGAGGTTTGTCCGACACCGCTTGCACACAGCTGATTATCTTTGGCAAGAACGATTGTATTCGATTTACTGTGCTTGACAATCTTGTTAGCAAAGACGAGATCATTGAACTCAGCTGGCTCCGGAACTCTGGTTGTGACAGGTTTCATATCTTTCGCCGACTGAGTGCTGTTATCCCTTTCCTGCCATAAAACACCATTAAGCAATGACCTGAAAGTATAAAGGCTTTTTTCCTGCTTATTACGGTTCAGGATGATCCTGTTTTTTTTCTGCTTCAGTATTTCAAGTGCCGGTTTAGTATACCGGGGTGCAATGATTATTTCGAAGAAAATCTTATCTATTTCGACTGCTGATGTCTCGTCAATTGTTGTATTTGAGGCAATTACTCCACCGAAGGCTGAGACAGGATCACATGCCAGCGCCGCTTTCCATGCCTCGGTGACATTGCTTCTGGAAGCTGCACCGCATGCATTGTTATGCTTGATAATGACAACCGTTGTTTCAGTGAATTCATCAATCAGGTTAAGGGCAGATTCAATATCCAGGAGATTGTTGTACGAAATTTCTTTCCCGTGGAGCTTGTCAAAAATCCGGGCAGGCTCGCCGAAAAATATTCCTTTCTGGTGAGGATTTTCTCCGTACCTGAGAGGATAGGATGCATTGATGCTTTCCCTGAAAACCGGTATTCCGGCCTCCCTGTTGAAATATTTGAAGATGGCGGTATCGTAGTTTGACGAGGTTTTAAAGGCTTCGGCAGCATAAAACCTTCTTTCCTGAAGTGTCGTAACACCTTTTTTCTCTTCAAGAAGTTTAAGGAGTTCCGGGTACTGCTCTCTTCCTGAAACAACAAGAACATCATTGTAATTTTTTGCTGCAGCCCTGATCAGTGATATTCCGCCGATATCGATCTTTTCAATTATTTCATCTTCGTCACTTGTATTTTCAACGGTCTGCTCAAACGGATAAAGATCAACAATTACCAGGTCAATCTCAGGAATCCTGTACTTTTTAACCTGCTCCATATCTTCGGCATTTCCCCTGCGTGCCAGTATTCCTCCGAAAACTGACGGATGAAGTGTTTTAACCCGTCCCCCCAGGATAGAAGGATAAGTTGTAAGATCTTCAACTTTGTCAGCAGGAATACCCAGCTCTTTTATGAAATTGAAAGTGCCGCCTGTTGAACAGATTTTCACGTTCAGATTGTGAAGGGTTCTGACTATATCGTCCAGTCCTTCCTTATAAAAAACGGAAATTAAAGCGCTCTTGATTAATTTGTTACTCATTATCTGATAATTATGATTGTCAGACCTTCTTCATTCGGGCGAATAAAAATATATATTTTTTTATTATCCTCAATAAATAACAGTGATGATTATCTGTAATTCTGCA
>CAYNGW010000096.1:0-7782 GCA_964396955.1 uncultured Rikenellaceae bacterium
GGCAGAGCACGTGACTCTTAATCATGGGGTCGAGGGTTCGATTCCCTCCGGGCCGACAAAGTGGAAGAATATTTAATAGCAATCTAAAATTTATAATTATGGCAGAAACCGGAAGATCAATCGTTAAAATGGATGTTGATAAATTACTCAACCTCCTGAACAAAGCGCTGGCCGATGAGTGGCTGGCTTATTATCAGTACTGGATAGGGGCCAAAGTGGTAAAAGGTCCCATGAAAGATGCTGTCATTGCAGAACTGACACTTCACGCTACCGAGGAATTAAGTCATGCTGAATTGATCGCAACAAGAATTATTCAGCTCGGAGGAATTCCTGTCCTGTCACCGGATGAATGGTTAAAAATCACTAACTGCGGTTATGACACTCCCTCTGATCCGTATGTGGAAGTAATACTTGACCAGAACATAAAAGGGGAGCAATGTGCTATCCGTACTTACAGCAAACTCCTGGATATTACCCGGGAAGCAGACCCGGTAACCTATAATATAATTCTTACAATTATTTCCCAGGAGGTTGAACACGAAGAAGATCTCGCAGCATTAAAAGAAGATCTGGAATTAATGCTCATGAAAAGAAAGTAATATGGAAATCACATTTGAAGGAGGAAAAGTAGTTACTGCGCACACACATGGCCATACTATAAAAACCGATCAGCCGATTGACAACGGCGGAGGCAACACTGCTCCTGCTCCTTATGATCTGTTTCTGGCATCGATCGGAACATGTGCAGGTATTTATGTTAAATCCTTTTGCGATAATCGCAATATCCCTACTGAAGGAATAAAAATCATTCAGACCCATGAATGGAATAAGGAAACTGGTCTGCCAACAGCAATAAAACTTGATATCAAGTTACCGGCAGATTTTCCTGAAAAATATAAAGCCTCCCTGATACATGTTGCAGAACTTTGCAAGGTCAAAAAGACCATGGCAAATCCACCTGATTTCGAGATTATAACCTCAGAATATTAAACAAGGTACATGTTTATGAGCTGCTCGTAAAGTTCCTGCTTCCCGCTAATAGTCTTAGGTTCACTACCCTTTACGGCAATATCCCTCATCATTTCAAGGGTTAGTTTTCCCTTCTCAAAATCCTTGCCGGGACCTTTATCAAATGAGGCATACCTTGCTTTCCTCATCCTGAGATAATCGCTCTCTTTCAGTACTTTATCGGCTATCAGCAATGCGCGGGCAAAGGTATCCATACCGCTGATGTGGGCGATGAAAAGATCTTCAACATCTGTTGAATTACGCCTGATTTTTGCATCAAAATTTATACCTCCTGTCTTGAAACCGCCTGCCTGAAGAATGACCATCATGGCTTCAGTGATCTCGTAAATATTAGTAGGAAATTCATCTGTATCCCATCCGTTCTGGTAATCTCCCTTGTTTGCATCTATGCTTCCAAGCAATCCGGCATCTGCAGCAACCTGAAGCTCATGCTGGAAGGTATGACCGGCAAGAGTTGCATGATTAACCTCAATATTAAGCTTAAAATCTTTGTCAAGCTTATGCCGGCGAAGGAACCCTATAATTGTTGCCACATCAAAATCATACTGATGCTTGGACGGCTCCATAGGTTTAGGTTCAATCAGGAATGTTCCCTTGAAGCCTTTTTTGCGGCCATAATCACGTGCCATTGAAAGCATCATGCCCATATGTTCAAGCTCCCTCTTCATGTCGGTGTTATGAAGGCTCATATAACCTTCCCTCCCGCCCCAGAAAACATAATTCTGCCCGCCAAGCTCTATATTTGCCTGAATTGCATTTTTAAGCTGTGCTCCGGCACAGGCAACAACATTGAAATCGGGATTCGTCGCGGCCCCATTCATGTAACGCGGATTTGAGAACAGGTTTGCCGTTGCCCAGAGAAGTTTAACTCCGGTTTGCTGTTGCATTTTCTTCATCAGGGGCACATACTTTGCGAGGCGTTTTTCAATCTCGAGAACCGATCCGGAACCTACGACATCAGTATCATGGAAACAGTAAAAGCCTGCACCAATTTTCGTAATAAACTCAAATGCAGCATCAAGCCGCTGTTTTATTTTGTCGTCAGTCGGCAGGTCTTTCCACAGGTGGGCATGGGTAGCATCACCAAACGGATCGGTACCATCACCGCAGAATGAGTGCCAGAAGGCAACTGCAAAACGGAGATGATCCTTCATCTTCTTGCCCGATACCACCTGGTCAGGATTATACCATCTGAATGCCAGTGGATTCTTTGAATCTTTTCCTTCGTACTTTATCTTCCCTATTCCGGGATAGTACTCTTTTTTCCCTTTGTAGATCATAACTGATATTTTTAATTATTAATGATTTTATTTGAATTGTCTAACCGCAAAGTATGCAAAGTAAAACCTCTAAATTATATTGTTTTGAGATATTTTAACCATGTTGAATAAGCTTCTTTGTAGGTATCTGTTTTTGATTTGTCCGGTGCTGTCACTCCAACCTCCTTTAACCCTGCAAAAGCTTCTTTGACAGACCCGTAGTATCCGCATCCTATACCGGCACCTCTTGCTGCACCTAGCGAACCGTCGGTATTGTAAAGATGTATTTCAGTTCCTGTGATGCACGACAGCGCCTCCCTGAAAATAGCGCTCTGGAACATATTGGCAGCTCCTGCCCTGATTACTGAAGGAATTATTCCTGTCTCCTTCATAATATCAAGTCCGTACCGTATTGAAAAGACAATTCCTTCCTGTGCAGCCCTGAATAAATGAGCGTTTGTATGAGTATTGAAATTCAATCCAAGTATCCTTGCACCCACATCCCTGTTTCCAAGCATTCTTTCGGCACCGTTGCCAAAAGGCATGATGCTGAGACCTTCAGAACCCGGAGACACATTTTCAGCCAGCTTATTCATCTCATCATAGCTCATATTATTTCCTGTATTCCGTCTTAGCCATGAATTCAGAATGCCTGTTCCGCTGATGCACAATAAAACACCCAGACGAGGCCCGGATAGCGTGTGATTAACATGCAGGAAACTATTGACCCTTGAAAGAGGTTCATGTTTTTTCTGGTCTGTCACCCCGTAAATCACTCCTGATGTTCCTGCTGTTGCGGCCACTTCACCCGGTTCCATCACGTTCAGTGATAGTGCATTGTTAGGTTGATCGCCGGCCCTGTATGAAACAGGAATTGCCTCAGGCAGACCGAGTTCAGAAGCAACTGATTTTATTAGTTTACCCTGGACTGAGAATGATGGTACTGCAGTTGCAAGGATACTTTCATTAAAGCCAAAGAAATCCATCAGTTGCTTTGAAACACCTTCTTTTTTAAAATCCCAGAAAATGCCTTCTGACAAGCCCGAGTAAGTTGTTAATGGTTCTCCTGTGAACCGCAAGGCAAAATAATCACCGGGTAGCATTATCTTATGGATCTTCGCATACAGACCAGGTTCGTTATCCTTTACCCACGCCAGCTTGGTGGCTGTAAAGTTTCCCGGAGAATTCAGAAGATGCGAAAGACAAAAATCCTTTCCGATCCCGGCAAATGCTTTCTCACCGTAAGATACTGCTCTTCCGTCGCACCAGATGATTGAAGGACGAAGAACTTTCAAATCCTTATCAAGAGTAACAAGTCCGTGCATCTGGTATGAGATACCGATTGCACCAATTTCCTTTTTCCTTGACCCAAGCTGGTTATTGCAGTCAGCTATTGAGGCTTTCAGGTTTGTCCACCAGGTCTCCGGATCCTGTTCTGCCCAGCCCGGTTTATTTGCAATGATCTTCATTTCATCTTTGGGGTAAAATGCTGAAGCAAGACATTTTCCTGATTCACCGTCAATTATTGAAGCTTTAACAGAAGAGCTTCCGAGGTCTATTCCTAAGAGTAACATAATATGTAAGTTTAAAATAACCGGCGCGGCTAAAGTACATAAAATTGTAATACTCCGCTCTATGTACTCCAAACTTTAGCTCACTTCAGGCACTCATTTAATTCCTGGTATATCAGTATATCGGTATCTCCTATAATAATCCAGATCATGCTCAGGTTTTTCCACATAGTCCGGTAACGGTTTTTCGGAATAAATCTGGAAATAGAGCAAACAACCGTCTCTCCATATCTTTGCATCACGTTCCTGTTTAACAAGCAGTGTCTGCACCTGTTCAAATCTCTCCTTATCAATGAAATCTTTCGATTTTATCCACTCTTCCTGCATCCATCTCACAGATTTTACTCCATCATCGTAACGGAAGCATATCTCATCCCAAAGAGTTCTGCCGGATTTCAACATATAATCCCATGGTACATGATGAAACCAAAGTAAAAGATTCTCAGGGCAAGATTCGGGATTTTCATATAAATCTCTTATTTGCGGATAGTACTGTCCGACAGCATTACTGCCCTTTGAAGTTCTGTCAAAACCGATCCCGTTACTATCAGCCCTGTGATAATACACAGATGTCCAGTCCTGCCGTCCCCTGTCTACCCATGGACCGGGACCATAATGATGACCGGCATACATTATATGATGCAATCCCAGGGGTGTCATATAATTAACAGCTATTTCACGTGAAGCGAGCATCAATTTTTTTAGTCTCAGAACTGTCTCAATGTCATTTGTGAATGTCATCCTTATCCATTCGTCCGCAATCTCTCCGGAGTCAAGGTACGGATCCCATGCAAGCCGGCCAAAAGCATACCAGTTAGCCTGTGCAAAAGGGTGGCCTGTCCAGTTGGTGTCGCTGCCTATGTTCGAAACACCGGCCATTGCGGTGAGAGAATGGTTTTGGATAGTACCGTCAATGATTTTGGCAACAAGCGATCCTTCTCCATTTGCATAAGTATCTGATTTCAGGCATTCTTCAAACAGAGGGGCAAGAAAAACAAGATGCACGGAACAGCCAAGGTATTCCTGGGTGATCTGCAGTTCAGGCATAAGAGGCGTCCCGGGCATGGCACCAAACAGAGGATGAAATGGTTCCCTTGGCTGAAAATCAATTGGTCCGTTCTTTACCTGAATAATAACATTTCCCCTGAATTTACCATCAAGGGGAACAAACTCGTTACAGGCTTGTTTTGCCCTGTCGTCCGGCACATTATTGTCATAAACGAAGGCTCTCCACATTACGATCCCGTTGTGAGGGGCGACAGCATCGGCCAGCATATTGGCGCCATCGGCATGAGTGCGGTTGTAATTCTGCGGGCCTGGCTGGCCTTCGGAATTAGCTTTTACAAGAAATCCTCCGAAGTCAGGGATCAGATTGTAAATCTCATCAACTTTCTTTTTCCACCAGTCAATGACCTCAGGGTCAAGCGGATCTGCTGTTTTTAATTTTCCGATCTCAACTGGTGCACTGAATCGTGCGGTCAGGTATACTTTTATCCGGTATGGTCTGAAAACATTTGCCAGGGCTGCCACTTTTACCAGGTAATCGTTTGTGAGTATCAAAGCGTTTGCATTGACATTGGTCAGAACAGTTCCGTTTATCCCCACCGATGCATTTGCCCTGGCATAATCCACATACCTTGGATCCGTTACATCGGGTAAAGAATTCCAGTCCCACAGGGATTGCCCGGCATATCCACGTTCTACCGATCTGTTAAGATTATCCCAGTGATTCAGGAGCCTGACTTTTGTTTTAGGAAAACTCAGGATATTCAACCGTGCAATATCACTGTGCGACTGAAGAAGTCTTAGGAAATGGAAAGTCCCGTAAAGAACACCCTGATCACTGTTTGCAGCTATAACAATAATCTTCTTCCTTTTACATTTTGCATTAATAATAAGGTATCCTTCATCGCCAAGCTTTTTCAGTTTTTCATTCAGATCCAGGGAACCAATTATTTTGGAGCTTTCAGGTGTTCCTGCAATTATTGCCCCGTGTTTCTTAACATTTCCCAGTTTCGGTATACTTCTCCCAAGCAATCCATCTAAACCAATCTTTAGTTCTCTGGCAGAAGCTTTCAGAGCGGGAGAATTGCCTTCTACAATCAATCCCCTGATTAGTTTATTATACTGTACCAAAACCTCGGGATCAGTTATCGAATCATATCGCAGCCACAATCTGTATCCGTCTTCGCCCTGAAGGCAGATAGTAAAAATTAGAGTTACTGCAAATGCTATAGTTTTGAATAAGTAATTCATTTCGTTAAATTAATTGACTTTCTAATGATTATTTCTTTCTGAGAGTTGCTTTGCAAATGATCAGTTTATATTTAAGCATGATAGTACTTAAATTACCAGTGCCTGTATTGTTAAGCTTATTAATCAGCATCATTAAGTTCACCGGTGATCAGCAGATCCGGATTATATTTAAGCTGATTATCAATATATAACAAAATTAAGATTAATACTGGATTAGAATTAAATATAGCAAAAATTTTGCTAACGGTTGCATTTTTTATCAAACAGGTTGTAAAATCTCTTGGTTTTTAGTAATTTTAATTTGGGGGAGTTTCATTTTTTCCTCATTTGAACGTAAAAGCAGGTTTACGCAAACAAAGATTTCAATATTCCATCCATGACAAAGAATATTTTCCAATTGTGCATACTAACGGTAATAATTTCAGCAAGTTTTTTGTCTGTCAAAATAACTGCACAACCTTCCTATGGCACCGAATTATTTATTTCGAATAAAAATGGCACCTTTCTGGTATATTCTGGGGAGATTACAACCCCGATGCTGATCAGCTCAGACGACTGGCCGGGAGTAATAAGAGCATTCAGAGATCTTCAATCAGATATATTTAAAGTCACTTCTTCAAAACCGGAATTATATACTGATAAAATGCCAAAGTCCGGATATGTTATTATTGCCGGAACTATTGACAGGAGCAGACTCCTTGACAAACTTATAAAGAAAAGGAAAATTGATGTATCCGATATAAAAGGGAAATGGGAAACATTTGCAATTCAGGTCGTAAATAAACCAATCAAAGGCATAAAAAAAGCTTTAATCATTACCGGTAGTGACAAAAGAGGCACTATATACGGAATATATGAACTATCAAAACAGATTGGCGTCTCGCCATGGTATTGGTGGGCTGATGTCACTCCAGATAAAAAGAGTGCTATTTATTTTATTTCGGATCAAAAATATACTGATGGTCCTCCTTCAGTAAAATACCGCGGCATATTCCTCAATGACGAAGCTCCTGATCTTACCAACTGGATTAGATTTAAATATGGTGATGTGCCAATTCAGGATGATCCTCCAATTCCACCTGGTGTTGCCAATTATGGACATGATTTTTACACAAGACTCTTCGAGCTGATGTTAAGATTAAAAGCCAATTATCTCTGGCCTGCCATGTGGAACAATGCCTTTAATGAAGATGATCCTGAGAATCCGTGGCTGGCAGATGAATATGGAATAATAATGGGAAATTCACACCAGGAGCCGATGTTAAGAGCGCAGAAAGAATGGGACCGCCGTTACCAGAAAACAATAGGGAGCTGGAACTATGCAAAAAATCCTGATATCCTTGAATCGTTCTGGAGAGAAGGAATAAAAAGGAACCGGAATTATGAAAGCATCATCACAATCGGCCTGAGGGGAGCAAATGATACACCAATGGCTCCGGGAGGACCTGAAGCAAACAGGTCTCTTCTTGAAAAGATCATTGATGTCCAGCGTAATATTATTTCTGAAGAGATTAATGCTGATGTCACCCGCGTGCCCCAGCTATGGTGTCTTTACAAGGAGGTTCAGGATTTTTATAAAGCAGGAATAAGAGTGCCTGATGATGTAACCCTCCTCTGGGCTGAGGATAACTGGGGCAACATAAGAAGGCTCCCTACGGCTGAAGAAC
>CAYNGW010000097.1:0-7742 GCA_964396955.1 uncultured Rikenellaceae bacterium
AAGGTAAAAAAAGCTGAATAATCTTCTTACCTGTACGATAATAAAGAGGCTGTAAAAAAATTACAGCCTCTTTTTTTATCTGTTATAAATACTATCTGTTACATCAGCTTCCAGGGCGCACGGTACTCATAGTGAAGAAGTTTTGTTGCTGCACCATCAGTATCATCAACAAAAGTCTCAGTTGCCGGGTCCCATTTAATGGTTCTCTTCAGTTCGCAGGCAATATTTCCGAGTGTACAAACAGTACAGCTGCTATGCCCAATCTCAACAGGAACAACAGGATCCTGCCGCGATCTTACAGACTCAATGAAGTTAACCTGGTGAGGTATTCTTGTTTCATAAGGTACATTCGGATCTTCAGCTATTGGCTCGGCAGGCATGAATTTTGGATCAGAAGCATTAAAGAAGCCTCTTGATACCTCTATCCATCCATTTTCTCCGATGAATTTCACACCTTTTGTCTTCTTTTCATCGAATGGCTCTGATGTCATCACAACACCATTGGCATATTTCCACATAATAAACTCAGTCCCATCGCCGATAGGAGAGATTTCCACCGGTCCGTTCCTGTCCATGCCAAGTCCCCACTGTGCAATATCAAACATGTGGGCACCCCAGTCGGTTGTAAATCCGCCGCCCATCGGCTTATACCATCTCCATCCTACCCAGAATTGTTCATTTTGTTCAGGATCGAGAGTTATTGGAGGATCGAGCTGGCTGTTGTAATGAATTGTAGCCGGAAGCGGGCCAAGCCACAGATCCCAGTTAAGATCAGCGGGTATTGGTTCTTCGGGCAGGTTATATGGTGTAGGCGGTGCTCCCACATAAGCATTTACCAGGGTGATCTTCCCAAGAGCACCTGACTGTACCAGCTTAACAGCATGCTGGAATTCAGCGCTGGAACGCTGCTGGCTTCCCAGTCCAAATACTGTTCCGGTTTCACGAACAACTTTCTTAAGCTCCTGCCCTTCCATGATGGTGAGAGTCATAGGTTTTTCGAGGTAAACATCCTTGCCTGCCTTTAATGCTGCAATGGCAATCATGGCATGTGAATGGTCGGGAACAGCAATGACAACAGCATCAATTTCCTTTATAGCCAGAAGATCCTGATACTTTTCGTATGTTGTAACATTTGCTTCAGTTTCTGCCTTGGCATGAAAATCTGTTACCCGTTTTTCAAAACGTTTCCTTTTGATCCCATAAACATCACATCCGGCTATTGCCTGGACTCCCGGAACCTGCATAAATCCGTTGAGAAGGAACATCGACTGTTGTCCCAGACCAATGAATCCCAGTCGAATGATGTTGTCGTCTTTTGGTTTTGACTTGCAACCGGTAAGACTGGGGAGAATTGCTACGCCAGCCGCACCTGCTGCTGCTGCGGTCAGGAACTGGCGCCGTGACCATAACTTTTTCTGTTTACTCATAATGTCATATGTATTAATAGGTTATATTATAAATCCAGCTTAAATGCATGAAGCATAAAAATAATCTTTTTTCAATAAAAAATGCTCTTTCAGCAGAAGATTGCAATCGATTTTTTCAGAATCTCCCGAATATAGAATATTTCTCTGTACTGCAGTAAATAGATGAATAAAGGAACAGTCCTTTTACATTGGTCTCCATTTTCCTTTCAAGATGTAAAACCGGCTGGTTTTTCTTAAGATGAAGAAGAGAGCCTGTTTTTGGTGATGCGGGTATTGCCTTTATCCTCTGTTCTCCACCCTTTATTTCGATGTGATAATGCTCCCTGAGTATCCTGAAAAGCGATCTGTTTTCAAACTGCCGTGAGGTTATCCTGGGAAGGTTGATGTTTGCGATGAAGCTTATGTCGTAAAATATAGGTACATCCTCGAGAAGCCGGAGTCTTTCCATATAGATGCACCCTGATTCCTTCTCCAGCTGGGAAAGGGGGAACATGAAATCTTCACTCCAGGGCTGGAGGATTGGTTTAACGATGATCCTTGTCTTAAGGTTCCTGTTTCCGACTGCTGAAGTAGTTCCCGATACCGACAATATACCTATCTCCCGGGGGAGATGGTGCACAATGCTGCCTTTGCCCTGGTGCTTTGTTATATATCCGTCATTAGCCAGGGTGCTGAGTGACTGCCTGACTGTCGGCCTTGTCATCCCGTACAGCTGACATAGTTCATTCTCAGACGGCAGCAGGTCTCCCTCCTTATAGACCCCTTCCGTAATATGCTTCCTGAGAATCTCGTAAAGCCTTCTGTGCTGAGGTAAATTTTTCTGCGGAGCCATCCGGATCAATTTTTTTGTAAATATATTACTTTTTACTTGTAAATACAAGTTTAATTAAGTATTTTTGTATCCATTGATTTTTAATAAGATCAATATATATAAACTTATCATTATCTTTACTTATAATAACAAGTTACCATCATGGCCATTCCAGTAATAATGCCAAAGCAGGGACAGTCGGTTGAAACCTGCATCATCACCCGCTGGTTCAGGAACAAGGGTGACAAAGTTGCTGCAGGAGACATCCTTTTCTCATACGAAACCGACAAGGCAGCCTTCGAGATGGAATCACCGGGCAACGGTATCCTGCTCGAGACATTTTTCGATGAAGGTGCTGAAGTGCCGGTACTGGTGAATGTTGCCGCCATCGGTCAGCCCGGAGATGAGATAAAATCACTTTATCCCGGGAACTCACCGCAGACAGAATCAGTTAAAGCACCAAAACCTGAAAAGGATGCCGGACATGATACGGAAAACGAAATAAGTGCCAGGTCTTCAGCTGATTTAAAAGTCAGGATATCCCCGAGAGCCAGGCTCCTTGCAGAAGAAAAAGGAATCAATTATGACAATATTCAAGGGTCAGGACCAAACGGAAGAATAATACTCAGCGATATAGAGAAGGCCTTTTCAGGTGCTCCTCAATCTGTAAGACAGGTCCCTTCAGATGGTAGGGATTTTACCGACCAGCCTTTGAGCAATGTCCGTAAGCTGGTCGCCAAAGCCATGCATGCCTCCCTTCAGAACTCCGCCCAGCTTACACATCACATGAGCGCAGATGTCCGCAGGCTTCTGGAAGCCAGGCGTAAGATAAAGGATGGACTTGCCTCAGGAACCGTAAAGCAGGATATAACCCTGAATGACATGATCTGCTTCTGTGTGATAAAAGCCCTTAAGAAATTGCCTGAAGCCAATAGCCATTTTCTGGGCGAATCCATAAGAATATTCAATAAGGTACACCTGGGAATAGCTGTTGATACTTCACGGGGCCTGATGGTGCCGGCAGTTAAAAATGCAGGAGAAATGGACCTGGTACAATTGTCGAAGGAACTGAAATCGGTTTCAGATTCATGCCGGAAGGGCAATATAAGCCCGGATCTGATCCAGCGTACTGCAGCATCCTTCACAATATCAAACCTGGGAAACTACGGTGTTGAAATGTTCACGCCAGTCATAAACCTGCCACAGGCAGCGATACTTGGAGTATGCACCATCATAAACAGACCTGTGGATCTGGGCAACAGCACATTCGGATTTGTTCCATATATAGGATTATCGCTCACTTACGACCACAGGGCCATCGATGGCGGACCGGCGACTTTGTTCCTGAGAGAGATAAAGGAGCAGATAGAAAGTTTTGTTTACCAAGGTTTGTAGAGAATTAAGGAGATTATTTCTCCCGCCTGCGGCGGGATCGCAATGACAGTATTAAAAACCAGACTTCACGACTGCAGGACTGCAAGACAATAAGATAACCAGACAATAAGACAATAAAAAATGCCAAAAAGCCAGAACATTAATCCAAAGGTTGTACGGAAACCTCAATTCATTGAATTTGGGAAAATACCTGTAAACCAGTATACTAAATCCATTGCTGATGAGAAAAAGAATTTCAGCAGGGAAGATTTCCTGAGGATTTTCCGTGACATGGTAATAATATGCGAATTTGAGACCATGCTCAACCTCATAAAAACTACAAATGAATATAATGGTATAAAATATAACCATCCGGGGCCGGCACACCTGTCCATCGGGCAGGAGGCTTCTGCAGTTGGAATGGCCTATAACCTTGACGTGGACGATTATATCTTCGGATCTCATCGCAGCCACGGAGAGATACTGGCAAAGGGACTATCAGCGATCAGCAAACTTGATAAGGACAATCTTTATTCAATAATGAGCAATTACTTTGGCGGGAACACCCTGAAAGTTGTGGAAAAAGGATTCCAGGGAAATATAGGAGACCTTGCAGTACATTTCCTTTTGTATGGAGCCCTCGCAGAAATATTTGCCAGGGAGAATGGTTTCAATAAGGGTCTGGGTGGCTCAATGCATGCCTTCTTCACTCCTTTCGGCATTTATCCGAATAATGCAATTGTTGGAGGGTCAGGTGACATTTCAGTCGGTGCCGCCCTTTATAAGAAAATCAACAGGAAACCTGGTATAGTGGTATGCAATATTGGCGATGCCTCACTGGGCTGCGGTCCCGTATGGGAAGGTATCTGTTTTGCAACAATGGATCAGTACAAAACTCTGTGGGATGGTGAATACAGGGGCGGATTGCCGCTTATATTCAACTTCATGAATAACCTGTATGGCATGGGTGGCCAGACTATGGGTGAAACCATGGGCTATGGAATTCTTGCGCGGATCGGAGCAGGTGTAAACCCGGAAATGATGCATGCTGAACGTGTTGACGGATACAATCCCCTTGCCGTTATTGATGCATTCAAACGCAAGAAGAAACTTCTCGATGAAAAGAAAGGCCCTGTTCTTCTTGATACGCTCACCTACAGGATAAGCGGACATTCTCCTTCTGATGCATCATCATACAGATCGAAGGAAGAAATTGAAGCATGGCAAAAAGAGGATTCAATCATATCGTACGGCACTTCTCTAGTCAGCGCAGGAATTGTAAAACAAAATATCCTGGATGAAATCAGAAGGGATACCGGTGAACTGATGACACACATTCTGAAACTGACAGTCAATGACGATATTTCTCCCAGGATGGATCTTAAAGTTGATCCGGATGCTATAGGTAAAATGATGTTTTCCAACGGTTCTGCCGATAAAATGGAAGAGACCGCTCCGGAAGTGCTTCTTCCCCTTGAAGAAAATCCCCGGATGAAATCCATAAAGAACAAGGAGAGATTCTATAAAGACAAGGATGGGAAACCGGTTTCAAAAGCAAAACTGTACCAGCTGCGCGACGGGATCTTTGAAGCGGTTATTGACCGGTTCTATAAAGATCCCACTCTTGCCGCCTGGGGGGAGGAAAACCGTGACTGGGGCGGAGCATTTGCTGTTTATCGCGGACTTACGGAAGCTCTCCCCTATCACCGTCTGTTCAATTCGCCGATTTCGGAAGGCGCTATAGTCGGGACAGCCATCGGGTACGGAATGTGCGGCGGAAGAGTCATTGCCGAGATCATGTACTGCGATTTCCTGGGAAGATCAGGAGATGAGGTGTTCAACCAGCTTCCCAAGTGGCAGGCAATGAGCGGGAATATTATCAAAATGCCCGTTGTGATAAGGGTTTCCGTCGGTTCAAAATACGGGGCACAGCATTCACAGGACTGGTCATCGCTTACGGCACATATTCCGGGATTAAAAGTTGTATTCCCGGCTACACCATACGATGCCAAAGGATTGATGAATACTGCATTGCAGGGAACGGACCCGGTAGTATTCTTTGAAAGCCAGCGTATCTATGATGTTGGTGAGATGTTCCACACACCGGGAGTTCCTGAAGGATACTATGAAATACCTTTTGGCGAGCCAGATACAAAAAGGACGGGAGAAGATATCACGATCCTGACGATTGGAGCCACGTTATATCCGGCAATAAAAGCAGCTGATACGCTTCATCAGACTTATGGATTCAGTGCGGAAGTTATTGATGCCAGGACACTGGTTCCTTTCAATTATCAACCTGTTATTGAATCAGTTAAGAAGACTGGGAGAATTGTCCTTGCCAGTGACGCTTCATCAAGGGGATCATTCCTTAAAGAGATGGCACAGACAATTACCGAGCTGGCTTTCGACTATCTTGATGCTCCTCCAGTGGTTGTCGGTTCACGCAACTGGATCATACCGGCTTTTGAGATGGAAGAATTTTTCTTCCCCCAGCCCGACTGGATCATCGATGCAATTCATGAGAAGATCATTCCGCTGAAAGGTCATAAGCCTCAACATGATTTCTCGAATGATAAAATGATAAGGCTGAACAGAGAAGGAGTTTAAACGGGAACAGGTAAAATGCAATATTCCTTTTGATATCTTTACGTATAATTCGGTACCGTATGGAAGACATCTTAAAGAAGATAAAAGCAAAATCGGGATTCATCATCGACATGGAATGAATGAGTATGAAGAAAGACAAGAAATTTAAAAAGCAGCGGAAAGAGGTTGCGCGTTTCATGAAGCGTCTTTATCGTCTTGGACTTACAACAACCTCAGGAGGGAATATTAGTCTTCGTGTATCGGAAGATGTCATCGTTATAACTCCATCTGCCACTGATAAGGGACGTATGAAATGGAAAGAGGTCGGGGTAATGTCGATACTCGGTGAAAACCTGACTCCTGACCTCAAGCCGTCAATTGAATTTGCCCTTCATCTTAATATTTATAAAAAGCGACGGGATGTATCAGTCATCGTTCATGCTCATCCCGTTTTTGCATCATCATTCACGGCAATGAAATGCGAAATAAATACCAGTCTCACTGCCGAAGCAAGAGCAATATGCGGAACTCCTAAATTTGTACCGTATGCGCTGATGGGATCTGCAGAACTTGCAGATATCGTTGCTGAAAATTCTGCGGATGCGGATATTCTTCTGCTTGAAAACCACGGCGTGCTTACAACTGGTCCGGATCTGTTAAAAGCTTTCGACAAACTGGAAGTCCTTGAAAATGCCGCAAAAATGACACTGATAGTTGAGATGAAAGGGAAGAAAAGCATGCTAAGTCCTTCGAGAATACGTGAAATTGACAGGCTTTTCAGGTAAACAAATACGTACTATTCTTTATTACAACCAGATACCAAACCTGATTCAATGACAAAGAATTTCCTGTCCGATTTCCCTTCATACGAAGAGCTGATCAAAATAATGAAAGGTATTTCCGTCCCTGTTTACAGGGAAGCCAACGGACATATTCATACACCCTATTCATTCAGTGCATTTGACAATCTCGAAGCTGTTTTCTCCATGGCAAAGGATGAAGAAATAGCAGTTCTGGGGATTAACGATTTCTTTGTGACTGATGGTTTTGATCCATTTTATTACAGATGCCTGAGCAATAATATATTTCCGCTTTTCAATATTGAATTCATTGGCCTGCTGAAAAAAGAGCAAAAAGCTGGAATCAGGATAAATGATCCTAATAATCCCGGAAGAATATATTTCTGCGGTAAAGGACTGGATTTTCCGTTCAGCTCAGGCTGGAGGGATAAAAGACAACTTAAGAATGTAATAAAAGAGAGCCAGAACCAGGTCAGGGATATGATTGACCAGCTCAACAATCTTATTGCGACAGTAAATCCTTCTCTTACAATCACATATGAAGGCGTAAAAGAAAAATATGCCCGTGAGCTCGTGCGCGAACGTCATCTTGCTAAAGCAGTCAGAATTCTGGCTATGGAGAATTTCAAGACGGATGAGGAACGGCTCGGATTCATTGAATCTCTGTACGGGGGGAAAAAGACAAAAACAGCAATAGAAAATCCGGCAGCCCTTGAAAACGAGATCCGGTCCAACCTTTTA
>CAYNGW010000098.1:0-7718 GCA_964396955.1 uncultured Rikenellaceae bacterium
TCCTGAACTGATGAACATAGTCAACCTGCCTGCCGTGGACATCGTAAGACCTGTAAATGCAAATTCCCCGTTGCCCACTGATAAGGAATTCAGGCTATCGATAATGGAATTCTCAATATTGTGCCGGATTGCCAGGGCATATCGGTCAATACTGAATTTTTGACTACAACTGACAGAATATAAGAAAAATACAACCAGGGAGAGAAGCAGGAAGATTTTAATCATTATTAAAATCCGGTTAAAAACTTAAAGTTAGAAGTTTTTAAAGAAAACTAATATGGAGAATCTATTATAGCATTTGAAAGACACAATAATTATACTTGTTGTCAGATCAATTGATATACCAGTATTTATAAAACCTATTGACATGTTTGCAGTTAATTAATAACTTTGTTAAAAGAATATATTAACTAAAATTGAAAGTCATGAAAACGCTTAACTGGATCGGATGGATATCGGCAGGCATCGGGGTAATAATCGTACTGCTTGCAGGTATTTCAATTTTATTGGGGAAAAATATTTTCGGATTCAGCCATGTGGTGAATTATTTCCATGCGGCCAACAGCTTCTTTCTTCTTACAATTGCACTTTTCATCGTTGTAAACAGGTGCGAATGTAACAGGAAATAAGATTTCAGTTTCTTTAATACCGGGATTGTTTTTTTCTTTTATTTTTGAGGACCGGAACCGGTCCCGGAAGATTTTTTTTCTTCTTTCAGATCGCAACCGGTTAAAAGCGGATGAACTGATGGATTCAGATGTGACCATTATCGGGGCCGGAGTCATTGGTCTGGCGATTGCGGAAAAAGTATCAGAAAGGTATAAGAATGTCATTCTCCTGGAAAAACACCCGACCTTCGGACAGGAGACCAGCAGCAGAAACAGTGAGGTGATCCATGCCGGGATCTACTATCCGCAGGGAAGCCTGAAGGCAAAGCTTTGTGTTGAAGGGAAATCTCTTCTTTATGATTATTGCAGAAAATGGGATATCCCTTTTAATATTTGCGGTAAGCTCATTGTAGCCACTAATAATGAGGAAGTACCTGTAATTGAAGGAATTAAAGAAACTGCCAGAAAGAACGGTGTTGATCTGATCCTTATGCAAGGAGATCAGATCAACGAGATGGAACCCTCCATATTTGCCCTGAAAGCTCTTTTCTCCGCAACGACAGGGATCGTGGATACACATTCCCTGATGAAGCGGTTTGAAACAAATATTCTTAACAACGGGGCTCAGATAGTGTATGGATGTGAAGTAACAGGCATCAGAAAGATTGAAAAAGGCTATGAGATCTCACTTATTGATGCAGATAACACGAATTTCACATTTACCTCAGGGACCGTAATCAATTCTGCCGGATTGACTTCAGATAAGGTTTCTGAAATGGCCGGCATCAAAGATGAAAAGCTCAGGATTCATTTTTGCAAGGGTGAATATTTCAGGGTTAAACCTCCTAAAAACAAGCTCATCAGGCGGCTTGTCTATCCTGTCCCGCATCAGAACATGGAAGGCATAGGGATCCATGTTACAATTGATATGGGAGGAGGAGTGAAACTCGGTCCTGATGTAACATATATTGAATCAAATATATACGATTACAGGGTGACTCCATCAAAGCAGGAAGCTTTCTGGAAATCGGCAAGGAAGTTCCTTCCGTTTCTTGAGTATGATGACCTCGTTCCGGAAATGGCAGGTATCCGGCCTAAAATACAGGGACCCGGAGAACCGATCAGGGATTTCTATATAATGGAAGAGAGCGTTCATGGATGTGGGGGATTTATAAATCTTATCGGTATGGAATCTCCGGGACTCACTTCCTGTATTGCAATTGCAAATTATGTATTAAAACTTATTCCAGTTTCGAAATAAACCGGTAATTTTATGACCATGAAATCACAAAATGTATCTGCCCGTTCATCAGCACTCTTGCTATTTATTTCAGTATCATTAGTACTGTCGGCCCAAAATTACCAGCCGGACTCAGGTTATGTGCCGGAAATAGGCCAGCCCGGGAAAGATGTGGTGTGGGTTCCGACTCCCCAGGAACTTGTAGATACTATGCTGTCAATAGCAGGAGTCACTCCTGAAGACATTGTAGTTGACCTTGGATCCGGAGACGGCCGTACTGTTATTTCAGCTGCCAAAAGAGGTGCCCGTGCAATTGGTATTGAATATAATCCCGATATGGTGGCGCTGTCTATAAAAAATGCAGAAAATGAAGGTGTCAGCAATAAGACCGAGTTCATAGAAGCTGATCTTTTTGAATATGATCTGTCGAAAGCCACTGTTATCACCATGTTCCTCCTTCCTGAGATCAACCTGAAGCTGAGGCCGACACTCCTTGAACTGAAGCCTGGCACACGGATTGTTTCAAATACATTTACCATGGCTGAATGGGAACCCGATTATGAGGTTACAACCCAGGAAAACTGGAACAGCTGGAATACGGCTTTGCTCTGGATAATTCCTGCAAAGGTTGAAGGAACATGGAAGCTCGGCAATGATGTTCTCACGATCAACCAGGAATTCCAGATGATAAATGGAAAACTTACCGGCGGGGATAAGAATTCAAACATTAGAGACGGAAGGCTTCGCGGTAATGAGATAACCTTCAGGATAAATGACAGTCTTTATACCGGCCGGGTTTCAGGGAATAAGATGGAAGGAACCGTGAGGGACAGTGAAGGTGAAAAGAAATGGATCGCAACCCGCTGATTACCATTCTGAAATAAAAATTATACTTTACTTTTAAGCAGTTTCTGAAGATCAGACATTTCATCCCTGAATCGTGCAGCTTCAATGAAATTGAGTTCTGAAGCAGCTTTTTCCATATTCTTTCTTGTCTTTTCTATTGCCTTTTCAAGAGCTTCCCTGTTCATATATTTTACCACAGGATCTGCCGCAATATCAGGCCGTTCCGGTTCAATATAGGCTTTTACCGAAATGCCTTTCCCTGTCAGTCCGGTAAGTATTGATCCTGTTTTTCTGTATATCTGTGCAGGAGTGATCCCCATTTTCTCATTATATTTCAACTGCTTGTCTCTCCTCCTGTTTGTCTCATTGATTGTCATCTGCATGCTCCCGGTGATGGTATCGGCATACATTATCACTTTTCCGTTAAGGTTGCGGGCGGCTCTCCCGGCTGTCTGTGTCAGCGACCGTGATGATCTCAGGAATCCTTCTTTATCAGCATCCAGAATGGCCACCAGCGATACTTCCGGAAGATCCAGTCCCTCCCTTAGCAGATTCACGCCTACAAGAACATCAAATGCGCCTGACCTGAGCCCTTCCATTATTTCAATGCGTTCAATTGTATCAACATCCGAATGTATATATCGGCACCTGATATCAAATCTCAGCAGGTAGGCTGTCAGTTCCTCTGCCATTCTTTTTGTGATTGTGGTTACCAGTGTTCTTTCTCCTGTTTGTGCTCTTTCCCTGATCTCATCCATCAGGTTGGCGATCTGGTTCAGGCTTGGTCTTACCTCTATCGGAGGATCGAGAAGTCCGGTTGGTCTTATAACCTGGTCAACAAATACGCCTTCACTTTTTTCAAGCTCATAATCAGCCGGTGTGGCGCTGACAAATATTATCTGACCGGTAAGGGATTCAAATTCCTCGAGACGCATCGGTCTGTTATCCAGCGCCGCCGACAGCCTGAACCCGTATTCCACAAGAGTCTGCTTGCGCGAATGATCGCCTCCGTACATTCCCCTGATCTGCGGAATGCTTACATGGCTCTCATCGATGATGGTTATGAAATCATTCGGGAAATAATCGAGCAGGCAGAAAGGCCTGGTGCCTGATTTCCTGCCGTCAAAGTATCTTGAATAATTCTCTATCCCGCTGCAGTAGCCGAGTTCCTTGATCATCTCAAGATCGTAAGAAACTCTCTGCTCAAGCCTTTTAGCCTCTTCTTTCTTTCCGATATCATTAAAATGAGTTATCTGAAGTACGAGATCATCCTGTATCTGTCCTATTGCCTGGTTTATTCTGTCGCGTGTCGTCACGAAAATATTGGCAGGATAGACAATATATTCATCCAGTGTATCCATGCGTTCCCCGCTGACAGGATCAAAAGTATTTATCTCCTCAATCTGGTCCCCGAAAAACACAATCCTCACGGCAATATCCGCGTAGGCAGGGAAAATATCCACTGTATCGCCCCGCACCCTGAATGTTCCATGCCTGAATTCAAGCTCGTTACGTGAATAAAGGCTGTCAACCAGCTTACGGAGGAAATGGTTTCTTCCTATATGTTGCCCTTTTATAATATGAACCGTGCTTGAGTGATAGTCATCGGGATTACCGATCCCATACAGGCAGGAGACTGAGGAGACGACAATTACATCCCTCCGTCCTGAAAGAAGCGATGATGTGGCGCTGAGCCGGAGCTTTTCTATATCCTCATTTATTGAAAGGTCTTTTTCTATATATATATCCGATACCGGCAGGTATGCTTCCGGCTGGTAATAATCATAATATGAGACGAAATATTCGACCCTGTTTTCCGGAAAGAACTGCCGGAATTCCCCGTACAGCTGTGCGGCAAGTGTTTTATTATGACTTAGTACCAGGACGGGCCGGTTGATTTTCTCAATTACATTTGCTATCGTGAAAGTCTTTCCCGAACCAGTAACCCCGAGAAGTGTCTGGAACGGAACTCCTTTTATAAGCCCGTCGACAAGCTGCTCAATAGCTTCCGGCTGATCGCCTGTGGGAACGAAATCTGATACCAGCTTAAAGTCCATTCACATTTGTTTGGTCAAATATCATAAATTCGGCCAAAACAGACCATCTAAAAGAGTAAAAATCTTTACAGAAAGAAGAAGTTATTGACTTAATTTCATATTAATTTGATTTACTGATATTTACAGCTGATTTAAAAAAAATTTAAAAAATTCTTAATATCATACATAATTTCGTAAAAATCATAATAAAATCTTTTTTTTATTTCGATAAAATTTCCCCCCTGCCTGTATCGACCTTTTGCTGGCAATAAAAAAAATGAGCCTCTCCCCGGGGCTCATTTTATATTGACTTCGGCAATGTGATTAACCTAAATATCCTTTCAGCAGTCTGCTCCTTGATGTATGTCTTAACCTTCTGATTGCTTTTTCCTTTATCTGGCGAACTCTTTCACGCGTAAGCCCAAACTTCTCTCCTATTTCCTCGAGGGTCATCTCCTGGCAGCCGATGCCAAAAAAGAAGCGGATAATATCTCTTTCTCTCTCTGTGAGCGTAGCGAGAGCCCTGTAGATTTCCCTTGACAGCGACTCGTCCATCAGCAGCTTGTCAGCTACCGGTGAATCAGTGTTTGTAAGCACATCCAGCAGGCTGTTGTCCTCACCCTCTATGAAAGGAGCATCAACGGAAACATGTCTTCCAGATACTTTGAGAGTATCAGTCACTTTTTCCTTTGGCAGTTCGAGGACATCTGCAAGCTCTTCAGGTGAAGGTGTCCGTTCATTTTCCTGTTCAAATTTGGAAAATGCCTTGTTGATCTTGTTGAGTGAACCAACCTGGTTAAGCGGTAATCTTACTATCCTTGATTGTTCAGCGAGCGCCTGAAGAATTGATTGCCTTATCCACCAAACGGCATATGAGATAAATTTAAATCCCCTGGTTTCATCAAATTTTTCAGCAGCTTTTATCAGCCCGAGGTTGCCTTCATTAATAAGGTCCGGAAGGCTGAGTCCCTGGTTCTGATACTGTTTTGCAACAGATACCACGAAACGCAAGTTTGCTTTTGTGAGTTTTTCGAGAGCGGTCCTGTCCCCTTTTTTGATACGCTGAGCCAGATCAACCTCTTCCTCAACCGATATCAACTCTTCTTTACCAATCTCCTGCAAGTACTTATCGAGTGAAGCACTCTCACGGTTTGTTATGGATTTGGTTATCTTTAGTTGTCTCATTAGGCCTTTGAAAAAGTGTCGCAAAGATAATACTTATTAATGTAATAACAAAGAATTGCATGCATTGTTATTAACAGGAGGCTTATTTTTATAAACTTCCTGTTTTTCAATCACTTACAATTGATTTCTGCTTAATACCCAAATTCGTAATTGAATATTCTTCCGTCAGTAGTGATCCCCTGGATCGATTTCAGGGATTTTTCACTGTTATTTGTCGCCTGACGTATATCATCAGCACTATTGACTTTTTTATCATTTACTTTCAGGATTATGGTTCCTTTTTTCAGTCCATGGTCCCTGAAAAATCCTTCATTTACCTCAGCTATTTTAACGCCGTTGTCAGTATTGTATGTTTTCTTGTCCGTCTGACCAAGCGGTTCAAATCTTGCTCCAAAGACGACACCTGTACCCATTCCGACCGGAACAACACTGGTATTGCCTGCTACATTTTTCATTGTAATTGGAACGGTGGTCTCTTTTCCGTTTCTCAGAAATGTTACAGACACCTTGTCACCAGGGCGATGTTTACCGATTTGTTCCTGGAGTTCTGAAACAGAATTGACAGTTACACCATCAAGTTTAATGATAACATCATTTACCTTAAGATTTGCATCAGCAGCAGAACCTCCTTCTGTGATTTCTTTAATCAGGGCTCCTCTGATCTCACTGAGGTTCTGTTTTTCAGCATCTTCTGAAGTAACGTCTGAAATGATGATCCCGATTATTGCCCTCTGCACTTCACCAAACTCACGCAGATCCTCAATCACCTTCTTTACAATGCTTACCGGTATTGCGAATGAATTACCCGCATACGCACCGCTTGGAGAATAAATTGCCGATGTGATGCCAACCAGCAGGCCTTTCGTATCTACAAGAGCTCCGCCGCTGTTACCAACATTCAGAGCCGCATCGGTCTGAATAAATGATTCAATTCTGTAATCACTATTCAGAAGACCAAGATTCCTGCCTTTTGCGCTTACAATACCGGCAGTTACAGTCGATGTCAGATTGAAAGGATTACCCACTGCAAGCACCCATTCGCCGATTTTTAGCTTTTCTGAATCACCATATTTAAGATATGACAGATTTTCAGCTTTTATTTTCAGAAGGGCAATGTCAGTACTGGGGTCCCTGCCAATAAGCTGTGCGGTAAAAACTCTGTTGTCATTCAGCCTGACTTCAATATTTTCAGCATCTTCAATCACATGGTTGTTGGTAATTATATAACCATCGGAAGATATAATCACACCTGATCCATAACCTGCAACTTCCCTGGGTCTGTAACTGTACCTTTCACCATAGAAGAATTCGAGCAACGGATTTGAAGGCTGTTCTATCATTGTCTTGGTAGTGACATGAACAACTGCATGTACTGTCTGTTCAGCGGCATAAGTAAAATCAACCTGCCCCTGCTGCATCTGGAATGACGTCAGAATTGCCTGTGCTTCCTGTAATTCAATACCTGCGCTGTCCTTTACAATTACTGATTCCTGTTTTTCATTTATGGCTGTATAGGCAAATATGGCTATTGCAGCTCCGATCACAGCCATAAGTAACGCACCTAAAAAATATTTACCTTTCATAATTATCTTATTTTTAAAATTATTTAATTTACCCCGTCAACGGTTATCAAATATTATGCCTTAGAAAAGATTCATATCTTTATAACCGTTTCCCGGCATTTTTGTTTTACAAAGATTATGCTATTTTTCCGTGATATTCAATATATTAGGCACTTTTAACAACATTTTAACATTGATGACAATACCGTTTAACAAATACCAGGGTGCAGGTAACGATTTC
>CAYNGW010000099.1:0-7703 GCA_964396955.1 uncultured Rikenellaceae bacterium
TTTTAAAAGGCAGCATATCATGCAGGGCATCATATAAAGGCTGGAGATACGGATCGAGTTTCTCCTTCATATCCCCCGGGAGAAATCCAAGCCGTTCACCGGCCTCAACGGCAGGCCGCGTAAGAATGATCTTCTTCACCTCCCTCTCTCTTAATGCCCTGACTGCCAGCGCAATGGATGTATATGTCTTGCCGGTTCCTGCAGGCCCCTCCGCAATAATAAGGTCGTTTATTTTAGAATCATTAACCAGCAGAAGCTGATTTACAGTGCGTGCCCTTACTGGTTTTCCGCTTGTCCCGAAAACAAGAATCTGCTCAAAATCACCGTTCGATACTGATTTCATATGTTCTGCGTCAAGAAAATACTTCTCAATATCCTGTTCATCAAGACGGTGATATTTATGATAATATTCGATCAGAACATTAAACTTCTCTGTAAAAACAGTGATCTCTGACTCCTCTCCCAGGCACTTAATTTCATTGCCCCGTGAAAGTATCTTTATTTTCGGGAAAAAGCTGCGGATTTTATCAAGCAATACATTATTGGTGCCGAAGAAGACGACTGGATCTATATCCTCAAGAAAAATTACTATCTCTGTCATTCAATTCCTTTAAATTTCTGACATTGTCTGCCCACCGGTAAATCCGTATAAATTCATAAAAAATAATCCCTGGACCGGTACAAAGTAAGTTTATTTTTCTTTAGAAGATTATCTTTGCTTTAAGTTTTTTCCCAATGGCCGTTATTACACTTACAACAGAATGGAAGCCTGAAGATATCTATCACGGTATCATTAAAGGGAAACTATGTACCATGTGTCCGGGTGCTACAATTATTGACAATGCCGGCAATATCCCTGTCTTTAATATTTCTCATGCTTCCTTCGTAATCAGGAATACCTGGAATAATTATCCCAAAGGTACGATACACATTATCTGTGTTCATTCGGAAGCCGGCAGTAAGCAGGATCATCTGATTGTAAAAGCCAGGGATCACTTCTTTATTGGCACCGACAATGGCATTTTTAACCTCATCCTTAATTCTGAACCCGACGAAGTGGTGAGTATTGAGCACAAGGGGTGCACCGATGAGCTTGAGATATTTGCCAGAGCCGCAGCTGATCTGATTTCAGGGAAAAAAATGTCAGATCTGGGGAAACCGCTCAGTAATATCAGTGAGCATATACCACTGAGAGCCACGATCGACAGGAATGTCATAACTGGAAGCATAATATTCATTGATTCATACGGAAATGCTATCTCCAACATAACAAGGGAAGTATTCAACAGGGTTTTTGAGGACAGGAATTACCGTATACTGATCCAGAGCAATAAGAACTTTACTGATCATATAGTGGAAAAATACAATGACGTTCCGGTCGGTGACCTTCTTGCAAGGTTTAATTCCCTTGATCTGCTTGAAATATCGATCAACGGTGCAAATGTATCAGAATTACTCAATCTGACAGCAGGGTCGGTGGTCCGCATTGATCAGGCGACCAAACCAGTGTCGCCCAATAGCTTATTTTAAAACCGGTTACAAAATGAATGATAAAAAAAGAAGTGCTGAAGAGTTTGAAAAGCTCCTTTCCATTATGGACAGATTAAGGGCAGTATGCCCGTGGGACATGAAACAGACCTTTGAAAGCCTGAGGAAGCTGACAATTGAAGAGACTTATGAACTTGCCGACGCAGTTTTCTCAAATAACGATGATGGAATAAAAAATGAGCTTGGAGATATCATGCTGCATCTTGTTTTTTACGCAAAGATAGGATCGGAAAAAGGTACTTTCACAATGACTGATGTTCTGAAAGGAATAAATGAAAAACTAATCTACAGGCACCCTCATGTATTCGGTGATGTAAAAGTATCCGGTCCCTCTGAGGTTGAAGAAAACTGGGAAAAGCTCAAGATCAGGGAGAATAATGGCTATAAACCCGTTTTGTCAGGGGTTCCGTCTTCGTTGCCTGCAATTGTAAAAGCAAACAGGATACAGGAAAAGGTGAGAGGTGTCGGATTTGACTGGGAAAAGCCGGAGCAAATATGGGATAAAATGCTGGAAGAGATCAGCGAGCTCAAGAATGAGATCAGGGAGCAGAACGCAGAGAAAATAGAATCAGAACTGGGCGATGTCATGTTCTCCATTATCAATGCATCGCGGTTGTATGGCATTGATCCTGAGGCAGCTCTTGAAAAAACCAACAGGAAATTCATCAAACGGTTCAATTATCTTGAAAAAGAAACCCTTACAAAAGGTATTTCGCTTCATGATATGAGTCTCGATGAGATGAATGTGATCTGGGAGGAAGCGAAGAAGGAGGATTGAGCACCGGGTTATGCTGGCGCGGATTTATAATCCGTGCCAGCCAATTTGGGCACCGACTGCAAATCGGCGCCAACACTTTACTTAAATATGTAGCTCAACAGCTGATAGATAATCTTCGCCGCAATAAAGTCAGGTGTTTTATTTACAGGTGAGGGGCATAATTCAACCACATCGAAACCGACGATATTCTTCTTTCTTGAGACATCCCTGAGGAAATGCATCAGCTCAAAGTAATCGGGTCCGCCGGGCTCAGGAGTACCTGTGGAAGGCATTATTGACGGATCGAAGACATCAAGATCAATTGTGATATAAACATTCCCGTTGAGTTTATCTGTTGCTTTCCTGTACAAATTTGTATCATAATAAAGCTCATGAGCATAGAAGATCCTTTCTTTGTCTATAAAAGGCAGTTCTTCAGCTGATACGCTGCGGATTCCCACCTGCACTGCCGGGGCCAGTTCCCGTATGCGTGCCATGGAACAGGCATGGTTGAACCGCGATCCTTCGTATTCCTGCCTGAGGTCGGAATGCGCATCAAGCTGAAGCACTGAAAGATCCGGGTAGTATTCAGAAAATGCCTTCACTGATCCGATACTTACTGTATGATTCCCTCCGGCGATCACAGGAAATTTGTTTTCCTTCAGAAGGTTTAATATCCTGGCATGAACAGCATTGACGAGAGCTTCCGGGGATCTCTTTTCCAGGATCGGTTCTGTTGTATGGATACCTTTCTTATGTACTTCGGTGGCTGTTTCAACATCATAGAATTCCAGGCTGACAGAGGCTTCCATAATTGCATCGGGGCCTTTGTCGGAACCTCTCATCCATGTGCTGGTTTCATCGTATGGTACGGGAACGATTATTATCCCTGACCGGGCATAATCATAAACAACTTCGGCGCCACCAAAATTCATAACAGGTCGGCAGTATTTACTTTGTCTTTGATTTAGGGGACTTCCTTTTTTTGCCAGGCTCATTTTTCCCCTTTACACTTTTTTTCTTTGCGGCTGCAGGTTCCTTTTTCTTTTCAGCTTCGCTTACCGGCTTCTTTTCTTTCTTTGGCTTAGCCACTTTTTCCTGTTCAGCCTTTTCCTTTGATTCAGGTTCTTCCTTTACAAGGAGGTTCAGCTTCTGAAGGATGTTATACCATTGCAATATCTTCCTGATGTCGCTGTTATAGACCTTATCCTTTTTATAATCAGGGACAATCTCTTCAAGGTATGACTTAAGCTTATCGGGGTCGCTCTTGAAATCAATTGCAGGACCTCCGTTCTCTTTTTCATACATAAGATCAAATATCTTCTCCAGAGGCATATCTTCCTTTTCGGTAAACACTGTGATCTCCTCGAGCGAACTGACCCTGGCTGTGTTAAATGCACTGCCTCTTCTTTTCGTCTCCAAATGCTCTACGATTATAGCATTTTTGCCCTGGGCAATGAATTTGAAAAGCCCGGGTTGACCTGAAATCGCCATAATATCTTTTAAAACCATAGTAATTAATTTGTATGTAAATTTAATTCTTGTATCTGAATGATTGATTTAAAAGGTAATTTTTATTGAGAGTCACACCATATTTCTCTCTTTTTTTATCCTTTCATAGGCTTCATTAACCTTCTTGAATTTATCGTCTGCTGTTTTTTTGAATTCCTCTCCAAGATGACTGACTTTATCCGGATGATATTTCATTGCCATTCTCCTGTATGCTTTTTTGACCTCTTCATCTGATGCTGACGGATCAATTTCGAGTATCTTGTATGAAGAATCCGTTTCAGGGACAAACATGTTCTTTATTGAAAGCAGATCGGAGGAAGAGATCCCAAGGTATCCTGCAATAGCAGCAATTACTTGTATTTCCGAAGGGTGGACATTTCCGTCAGCGATGGACACACTGTAGAGAAGCTGAAGCAGCTGCAGGCGTGAAGAGTAGTCCATGCTCCTGCTTATCTGGTTACAGACATCCCGGACAGGGATATTCTGTTCGAGAAGGTCCTTCAGCATCATTGTAGCTTCGGCCGCAGAATCCCTTCCGAATTGCCTGACAAAGAACTGCTTGACATATTCCAGCTCAGACTTGAGCACTTTACCGTCTGCTTTCATCACAGCAGCAATAAGGACGAGCAGGCTGGCTCCAAATGCTCCCGGGGTTGTCCTGCCGTCTGCCGGAGCATATGTTGAGGTACTTATGGTGGTATTATCAACTATTGATCCGACAAGAAATCCCAGAAGTCCTCCAATAGGGCCCCCCATAGCCCATCCAAGTCCGCCTCCGATCCATTTACCGAATCTTCCCATTATGACATCACGAATATAAGTGAGTTAAGATATCTTCATTTATCCGCAGGATTACCGGTATGATCATCGCATTTTCAGCATTATTGATAACATAATCTGATCTTTTAATCCTTTCATCATCAGTCATCTGATTTCTTATTCTGTCCATCACCTGTTCCCTTGTCAACTTGTTGCTTTGTGTCACTCTTGTTATTCTCTCCTCCTCAGGCGCAATAATAGTCGCAACCCTGTCAACAAGGTTTGAAGCACCGCTTTCGAACAGGATTGCGGCTTCCATAATGACATAAGGCGCTGTTTGCCTTTCTGCCCAGGATAAGAAGTGATCAAAAACAACAGGATGGACAAGGGCGTTAACTTTCTTCAGGCGATCCGGATCATTGAAGATAAGAGATGCAAGCTCCATACGGTCAAGCTTGCTATGCGAATAGATATTCTTGCCGGCTATTTCATTTATCCCTTTTTTAATATCCCCGTTTTCATTCATTATCTTCTGTGCCTCAGGGTCGGCAGAAAATACAGGTATCCCAAGGACATTAAACACCCTGCATACGGATGTTTTTCCGCTCCCTATGCCTCCGGTGATTCCGAGTTTCATGCCTGGATTACTTACCTGTTTCATCATTTATTCAGTCATTAATAAGATCCCGGTTATCTTAATGCCATTGCACCGTTGCACCGTTGTATTGTTGCACCTTTATATCGTACTACCTGACAGACAAGAACAATGTATCGGGTTTTACCGCAGTGATCTTGCACTCTGATTTCAGCTGTGAATTGAGATTCGGGACAAGATTTGAGGTCACTATGTAATAATCGGTTGATTTACTGTTTTGTGTGCGTTTGTAGTTCACCCTGGAGAAATCGATAACCAGAGGTGCACGCTTCCCTGAAATTTTCATTTGCAGAATTGAATATCCGGGCCCGCTTAGAAACAGATTTACTTTCCGGGGAACGTTTTCATCCATCTTCCAGTCTTTTGGAACGCTTGTGTACCTGACTGGATACCTTATGTTGGCTTCCAGATCTTTCCCAAGGGAATTGAGATACCAGAAGACGAAGGACAGAATAAGGAAAAACAGGAAGATCATAATATTGCTTCTGTTAAAACCTCCTCCCTTTCTGGCAGGTTTTTCAGGCTGTATATCTTTTTTTTTATCCACCCTGATTAAAGACAGATATTAATTCTGTTCGTCTGATGAAGGATCTTTCAGCAGGGCGTTTTTGTCAACCTTTAGTTTAATATCGCCGCCTGCATCAATCATTACATAATTATCCCTCACCTCCTGGACCCGCCCGTATATCCCGCCTGTTGTAATAATCTTATCTCCCTTTTTCAGTGAGCTTCTGTAATTATTCATTTCTTTTTGCTTTTTCATCTGGGGTCTGATCATAAAGAAATAAAATACCACAAAAACAAGGAGCAGCGGCAGAAAAGTAATCAAAGCGTTACTCTGCCCGCCTGAAGACGCAGGCTGTCCCATTAAAAGTATATAAGTAAAACTGGTCATTGTGTTGGTTATTAGTTATTATTACTGTTTATTACTTCTGCTGTTATTTTAAGCAATACCACAGGATTTGTTGCATTCGATCTGATAGTGATGATTTTTGTTTGAATGCCGTTTCTTCCTGAAGTATCAAAGACTACTTCGATTTTTCCTGTCCTGCCGGGGGATACCGGCTTCCTGTCATATTCAGGTACTGTACACCCGCAGGTTGTTGTTGCTGCCTGTATTACCAGATCGGAAGTGCCGGTATTTTTAAAAGTAAAAATACATCCGACCTTTTCTCCTTCATTCACTTTGCCAAATATGTGCTCATATTCACTGAATGAAATGACCGCACTGCCGGTATCAGAGGACAGTGACACGGTATTATCGCTCCCCTTCTGAGTCTTACCTGCACAGCCTGTCAATGCCAGGATAAGAATAATCAAATATAACTGTATATCCCTTTTCATAAGTCTGAAAATCCGGAAAATCAGCTTTTATCTTTCACTGATTCTTCAACAAGGCCTCTTCCGTACTTGTTAAAAAGACCCTTTTCCCTGATCTCCTTAACGATATTATCCAGAATGCCGTTTACAAATGTACTGCTTTTTGACGTACAATAGTATTTTGCTATTTCAATGTATTCATTAAGAGTTACTTTAACAGGAATTTCAGGGAATTCAAGAATCTCGGTTACTGCCAGCTGCATTACAAGAATATCCATCAGGGCAATACGCTCTAACTCCCAGTTAGTGGTGTTATTGTCAATTAGTTCCGAGCACTTTTGTGTGTTCAGCACTGCCATCCTGAAGAGAATTTTTACGAAATTTTCATCCTCTTCATTTTTAAACAAAGGCATCAGTGAGGTTTTTTCACCTGAATCAGCTTTGAACTTTTTAAGAGTTTTTTCAATCATTATCATGACATATTCCATGTCGTCATTCCAGTAAATGCTCTGCTCCTCGAGACAGTTAACAAGATCTTCCGAATTTGCGAACAGGTCATTGATAAGATTGATTATGAACTTCTTATCCAGCTGGTAACTACTCTCAGGAGAATTCATATATTCCTTATAGGCTTCCCAGACAATCATTTTATTGTACATAAAACGGACGATATGGGAATAGTTGATCCATGATATCTTAGTGGAGGAAATATATTTTCGAAATTCCGGGTTATTCCTCAACTGGGCAATGATCCTGTTATCAACAAAGCGGAGATTGGGATTCAAATCCTCCGGGGAAGGTATTTTTTTCTGCCGGGCCTGGTCAATTTTCTCAGAGGCAATATCGGAAATATCAAGGACAAGCAGCATCAGGTAATGGTAAAGGTCGTATGTCTTTTCAATGCTGAACATAAGTTCTGTTTCAGCCCTGGCCAGATCATCATCTTCCCTGCGGTTAAAAGCATAAAGAGCCATCAGGGCTTTTATGCGTAACAATCTTCTGCTTATCATCTTTAAAGAACCTCTATTTCTGCTGCAAAAATACTCTTTTTCCATTACCCTCAAAACAACATGGTAAAATTTCGGGGCAATTGAATTGCCTTATTTTGATTTGATAAAATTATTGTTACATTTGACAATACAAAATAACATC
>CAYNGW010000100.1:0-7614 GCA_964396955.1 uncultured Rikenellaceae bacterium
GCTTTGGGATTGCTTGGTATAGCAGCCAACGCAGCAAAAAAGCGCACCAAGGAAATCGGGATCAGAAAAGTAAATGGAGCCTGGATATATGATGTAATTATATTGCTCAACAAAGATATCCTCAAATGGATAGCTGTTGCGCTTATAATAGCCAGCCCCATTTCGTGGTACGCAATGCAAAAATGGCTTGAAAATTATGCTTATAAAACGTCACTGAACTGGTGGATATTTGGAACTGCAGGTATTGTGGCACTGGCAGTAGCATTGCTGACTGTGAGCATTCAGAGCTGGAAAGCAGCGGCAAGGAATCCGGTTGAGTGTTTGAGGTATGAATAGTCTTAAATAAAAGCATTTGGTGGCAGACTTTATAAAATTTTAATGAATATTATATGTTAAAAAAAAATTCAGTTTTCTGTGTTCTTGCATGCATATTTCTGACTTGCTTCGAAATTCATGCGCAGGATAAGCTTTATCCGAATGAATTCCCCTTAAAGGATGTAACCCTGCTCGACGGTCCGTTTAAACATGCCCGTGATCTGAATATCCAAACTCTTTTAAAGTATGATGTTGATCGTTTACTGGCTCCTTTCAGAAAAGAAGCCGGCTTGCCGGAAAAAGCACCCCTTTTCCCAAACTGGCAGGGACTGGATGGTCATGTCGGTGGCCACTACTTATCAGCAATGGCTATGAATTATGCTGCTACCGGTAATGCCGAATGCAAAAAGCGGATGGATTACATGATTGCTGAACTCAAAGCCTGCCAGGATGCAAACGGGATAAATAATGCTGACTGGGGGAAGGGATATCTTGGAGGGATTCCAAACAGCAAAGGCCTCTGGAGTACCCTGAAGAACGGTGATTTCAGAGTATACAGAACAGTATGGGCCCCATGGTACAACATTCATAAGATGTATGCCGGCCTCAGGGATGCATGGGTATATACCGGAAATGAGGAGGCTAAAACCATGTTCCTGAAATTCTGCGACTGGGGCATAGACATCACCTCTGCCTTTTCTGACACACAGATGGAAACAATGCTCAACTCGGAACATGGAGGAATTAATGAAATGTATGCCGATGCATATCAGATTACGGGCAATGAAAAATACCTTGCTGCAGCAAAAAGATTTTCACACAAAATGCTGCTGGATGCAATGTCTTCTGATATAGATAATCTTGACAATAAACACGCGAATACACAGATTCCGAAAGCAGTAGGTTTTCAGAGGATAGCAGAACTTTCTCACGATAAAAAGTTTGCCGAGGCAGGCAGCTTTTTCTGGCAAACTGTTACAGAAAACAGGTCGCTGGCATTCGGAGGAAACAGCAGACGGGAATTTTTTCCGGCCCCGTCATCTTGTATCGATTTTGTAAATGATATTGAGGGCCCTGAATCGTGCAATTCATATAATATGTTAAAATTAACAGAGGATCTGTTCAGGACAAATCCATCAGCAAAATATGCAGATTACTACGAAAGAACTATTTATAATCATATTTTATCAACCCAGCATCCCGAACATGGTGGTTATGTATATTTTACTCCGGCCCGGCCTCGCCATTACAGGGTTTATTCAGCCCCGAATGAAGCAATGTGGTGCTGCGTGGGAACCGGCATGGAAAACCACGGTAAATACAATCAGTTTATATATACACATAGTCATGATTCATTGTTCCTGAACCTGTTTATTCCTTCGGAACTGAACTGGAGAGAAAAAGAAATAACAATCAGACAGGAAACCGGATTCCCGGACGATGAGCAGACTAAGCTAAATGTGACCAGTGGGTCTTCGCACTTCAGTTTAATGATTCGGTATCCATCATGGGTTGATGAAGGTGCCTTAAAAATAACTGTCAACGGGAAACCTGTTTCTTATAATGCCCATCCCTCATCCTATATCGCTTTGAATCGCCAGTGGAAAAAAGGAGATGTTGTACTGGTTTCCCTCCCAATGCATAATACAACCGAACAATTACCAAATGTCCCCGAATATATTGCTTTCATGCATGGACCGATCCTGCTTGGGGCTAAAACCGGGACAGAGGACTTGAAAGGACTGATTGCAGATGATAGCCGCTGGGGACAAATGCCGGCAGGACAAAAACTCCCTGTCGACAAGGCCCCGATAATTATTGAGGATGACAGATCAAAAATTGTAAATGAACTGATCCCTGTAAAAGGAAAGTCATTAACCTTTACTGCCCCTGCATTTACTATGCTCAATCCTATAAAAGTTGAGTTTGAGCCTTTTTTCCGGATTCATGATGCCAGGTATATGATGTACTTGATGACTTTAACAAATGAACAATCCAGATATTACCTCGACTCACTGGCAATAATTGAAAAAGAAAAGGAAGAACTTCAAAAACGTACAATAGATTTTATCGCACCCGGTGAACAGCAACCCGAAGCTGATCATGAAATGCTGATGCTAAATTCAAATTCAGGAAATAACCAGGATGAATTCTGGAGGGATGCGCGCAACGAGGGCTATTTTAGTTATAATATGAAAACAAATTCCGAAACTGATCTATGCCTGATGGTCCGTTACTGGGGATCAGAACGGGGAAACAGGAAGTTCGATATCTATATTGACAATGAAAAGTTAATATCCGAAAACAATACAGGGAAATGGAATCAAAACAGGTTCATGGAGATTGAATATCAAGTCCCGGATTCAATGATTAAGAGCAAGAAAAATATAAGAGTTAAATTTCAGGCACAGCCGGGGAGCTCAACAAGTGCGGTTTATTTTGTTCGGCTGGTCAGAAAGAATACCGAACACTAAAATCAAAATTATTTACACATGAAAATATTAGAAAAATGCTTAATTTTTGGATTGTGCCTGTCTTTTTTGGCAGCATGCAGCCAACAAAACTATCGGGTGAAACTTGGGCGCTTACAGATGGGGGCGACGGTTTCGTTCGTACGCGATTCAACAGGTGAGTGGGGTATTGAAGTTTCCTGTAATACCCTTTCACCAATAACGCAACACAACCCTGCTCAAATAGAGGTCTTTCAGGGCGAAGAGAATATAACGGATCTGGCAGTCGGTTACCAGTCTGTGCAAAAAGAAGGCAACACTGTAATAGCTAAGGCAAAAGTGGCTGATGGAAGTGAAGCGGCTTTTAACATTGAAGACCAGTGGAGTATATCAGGCGATGTTCTGTCTCTCAGAAGGAAGATAGATGTTACCGGTACGAAAGACAGTGCCGGCTTTTATTCTGCTATCCGTTTATCAGTAGATCCAGCTGTTAAATGGGAAGATGTTGATTATTTAGCACCCGGTCTTCTCTATGGGAAACCACATACCAGTGCCAGCGCCGCAGGTGGCAGTATGTATTATAATGCCAAACGATTTTCGATACGTGAGGATGTTTTGTCTGCCCCGATGTTTGCACTGTCGTTTCAGGATGGTAGCTGGGTTGCAGTACTCGACCTTGCCCCGGACGGTGCAACCACATTGGAAGAAACCACAACCCGGGCATCTACACCTATTGTTGATGAACATATCAAATTCGGAGCTCTGGGGGCACAGGAAGTTACCACCGGAGGAATCGAAATGGGCTTTTGGCTTCCGGGAACAACTAACGAATTTGCCGGTGGCGGTTTTGGATTTGGAATGAGAAGAGAAGGGACCGCAACTCCTATGGTAAGACATAGATATAATCCGGTAAGAGATGGATTTACACAAAGTTACAAGGTGGGATTCCGTTTTGGAAAGAGTGATTCTTTCCGTGATATGGAACGTGAAGCCTGGCGGTGGGCATGGCAGAGCCTGGATCCGAAGGTTGAAACAGTGGATGTTGAAGTTATGAGAAAGACATTGATTGATCACCTGGCAGATCGTATCCTGGTTGTGGATGACAGGGCAGGTATTCCATTTGTAATAGATGCTGTTTCAGGAAGACCAGGTTCTTACAGACCTTCCCTGAGATCCTACAGTTTCGCAACCAGATCTCAGGGCCCTGTATCACAAGAAATTAAGGAATTGGCAGCCTGGGCTGAATCTGTAGGTGTGGACATGGATCCTAATGCAGCTGAATTGAATCTTTGGCCCAAAATCGTCATGGGATTCTGTGGTAAGCACGTTGAAGTTGGCGAACAGTTACTGATGGAAAGTGACCGGGATAAAAGTCCGCGAGGACAGAGATTTAAGGAACTTGGTTTAAAGGTAATTGAAAGTTTGATTAAATACGTTCCCATGTCTCCGTTTCCTGCTGGTGAGGCATACGACATCCGAAACGGAAAACCGGGTTCCGCCCGAAGAGAAGGTGCCTTCACTCTCAGATCTCTTTCGGAAGATATGCGTATAATGATGGATATCATTCACCGCGAAAAATCTCTTGGCCGTCAACATCCGGAATGGTTAAAGTGGGCCAGGGATTATGCTGACTGGCTCCTGACTCAACAGCGGAGCAACGGTTCCTTCCCGATGGGCTGGATTATAGACGAAGTTACTGATTCTGCAGGCTCCTGCACTTATGCTGCCGTACCATTTCTGGTAAAGATGAGCGAGGAAACAGGTGAAAAGAAATATCTTGAGTCTGCAATCCGTGCAGGGGACTATGTCTGGAGTTCTACAGGCAGTCAATGTGTTTATTTAGGTGCAACAGGCGGCTCAACCGTGGCAGACAAAGAGTCTGGAATGTTGTCGTTGGAAGCCTTTCTTGCTTTGTATGAGAACACAAGGGAGAAAAAGTGGCTGGAACGGGCAAAATCGGCCGGCGATTATACCGAAAGCTGGATTTGGATATGGAATGTGCCGATGCCGATCGGAGCCAATTATGCTGATTTGGGCTGGAAGCCCGGTGTCCCTACTATCGGTGTTAACGGCATCGGGTCGAATGATATTGGTGGTGTTGATCAATATCTTGATTGGGCAGTACCCTCCTATGCAAGATTATATAAATACACAGGTGACGAACATTATCTGGATGTTGCCCGTGTTCTTCTGCATGGAACCAAAGCAATGCTGGCACTGCCAGGGCGTACATACGATCTTCTTGGTCCGGGCTGGCAACAGGAACACTGGAGGATGGGACCGGTCAGAGGCGTTGGCGCCCACCGTACATGGCTGCCGTGGGTTTCTGTGAATCACCTGCATGGTATAACAGGACTGGAAGAGTTTGATCCGGAATTATATCAGCAACTGACCAAATGAAATTGAAAATTCATTCGCGAACCATAACAGAAATATGATGAATATAAAAACTCTTTCTAACATTGGATTTTTATTGCTGTTACTGACAGCATGTACAAGATCAGGTAAAAATATCGACCTTGGACAATTACCTGGTGGTGAAACAGTTTCATTTGTTCGATCTGAGGAAAACGGGTGGGGTATCAAAATTTCAGGCGGGGCTGCTCCCGAAATTACACAGTTGAACCCTTTGAGGTTAGAGATTCTTCTAAATGAAGATGAAACACAATTGTTAGAGTCCGGGTATAATTCAGTTAAAAAGTCAGCTTCCGGAATCAATGCCATTGCTGAAATGCAATACGGGGAGAATGTTGTCTTCAATGTTCATGACCAATGGAGTTTAAACGGATCGGTAATATTATTAAAACGAAAGATAGAAGTACAGGGAAATGCTCTTGGCGGTTTTAATTCTTCCATAGTTCTTACAGTTGATTCTTCAGTGGTTTGGACTGATGTAAACTGTCTTGCTCCCGGAGCATTGTATGGCGATCCGACTTACGATGGTGACCGTTCGCCAGGTGGTACTTTGAACTATGAAGCAAAATGCTTTCTTATGAGGGAAGATATCCTTCCTGCTCCGCTTTTCGCACTCTCTTTTAATAATGGTTCTTCTGTGGCAATACTTGATCCTTCACCGAATGGTGAATCAACTGTTACTGAAACAAGACTTTCAGCTGATTTTATGACTGATACCAGATTTCAGTTTGGTTCACTTGGTGCCTGGCAGGTAAATGAGGGGCCTGTTGAGTTCGGATTTACATTTCCGGGAACAACAACCATGTTCGGGAGAGGATTTGGTACATCTGCCGGAACAAGATGGATCAAGCGTTTTCATCCGATAACAGAAGAAACTGTCCAAAATTACGAAATAAGCTTTCGATTTGGAGAAAATGAATCGTTCAGGGATGTGATCCGAAATACCTGGCGATGGGCCTGGAATACGCTGAATCCAGCCAGTACGCTTATCGATGTTGAACAGATGCGTCGTTTACTTATTGATCAACTGGCCAGTCAGGTAGCTACCATTGACGGGCGTACTGGTATTCCATTCGTCATGTCTACCGTGGATACGGCCCAGCTTCAATGGAACTGGACAATGATTGCAATGGGATTCGTTGGTAAGAATCTTGAAGGTGCAGACCAGTTACTGCGTGAAGGAGAACGCGACAAAACGGAGCGGGGAGAAAAGATGCATAAGCTTGGTTTAGATATTATTTCTTCCATGGTTCAGGCTTTGAATGCTGTACCTCTTCAGGCAACAGGTTTTGATCTTGCCACCGGAAAGCCATGGAACCACGAATGGCTTGCTCCCTGGTTGAGGAATGCGACAGAAGGTATGCGTGTAGTTTTGCAGGCATATCAGCGTGAGCGTGATTCAGGCCGCCAGCATCCTGAATGGTTCAACTGGGTTAAAACGTATGTTGACTGGCTTATACTTCAGCAAAGGGAAGATGGTTCTTTCCCGCGTCGGTGGGAACCAGGAACAAATGTCGTTGCTGAATCCACAGGTACAATGAGTTGCTGCCCGGTGCCATTGCTTCTGATAATGACCGGAGAAACCGGCGATCCTAAATATATGCAGGCCGCCATTCGTGCAGCCGATTTCGTCTGGGAAAACTGGGGACAAAAGGGACTCTTTATTGGAGGCGCAAGCGACAATCCGAATATCACCGACAAAGAAGCCGGAATGTTGAGCTTGGAAGCATTCCTGAGTCTATATGAAGCAACCAAAGACTCCAAATGGCTCGATCGGGCAAAGGTGGCTGCAGACTTTACTGAGAGCTGGATCTGGATCTGGAGCCTGCCGATGCCGGTGGATGCGGTCGACTCATTATTGCATTGGAAAAAAGGAGTGCCAACCATTGGACTTCAGGGAATAACAGCCAGAGTTGCCGGCAGCGTCGATGAATACCTGGCCTGGTCAGTACCATCCTATGCAAAACTCTATAAATACACCGGTGATGAACATTATCTTGATGTTGCAAGAGTCTTATTGCACGATACAAAATCTATGGTAGCCATCCCAGGACGTCTTTATGATTTGAGAGGACCCGGCTGGCAGCAGGAACACTGGCGTATGGGCCCGGGAGGTTCAGGTCGTGGTGTCGGAGGTCACAGGTTCTGGCTGCCCTGGGTAACAACAAATCATCTACACGGTATTATCGGCCTGGAAGAGTTCGATCAGGATTTATTTCTCAAATTGTCAAAAGGAAAATAAAAACATGATAGCAGGAGGCCGATCGGTTTGGCATTCCCGCGACATGGTCAACTGGGTGCCGCTCCCGCCTGCATTAAATACATTCAGGGGAGGTACATGGGCTTCAGATATAACTTATTACAAAGGGAAATATTATATATATACAACAGAGGTAAATATGTCACGTGGCAATGTTGGCCCGTTAAATATGGC
>CAYNGW010000101.1:0-7594 GCA_964396955.1 uncultured Rikenellaceae bacterium
CCCTGCGAAGACCGTCAGTCGAATCCATTGCAATGGTGCGGATAGTGTTTTCGCCTACATGCTGCTCACATTCAACAACCAGGATGGACCCGTCATCCCTCTTTATTTCAAGGGCATCATAGATATCAGGCATTTCCATGCCCTGTCTTTCAAATGTTACGTCAACCACTGGTCCGATGATCTGGCTGATTTTACCGGTATTCTGTGCCATATCCGTTAACTATTTAATTGTCTTTCAGATTATACAAATTTAGTAAAATTTGCAAAAGATACCTTTTTACCGGCATATTTTAAGATTATTATTGACTTGTATTTCATAAAAATCTATCTTTAAACGGTTATAATAATATTAACTCTTAAATAATACCATATGAAAAAACTATTACTCAGTTTGCTGGTCATTATTATAGCAGTTCCCGGTGTAAATGCCCAGTTTACAAAAATCGGCGGCGGAACAGGATTTACAACCGGTTACCATTTCCATGAAATGGATTATGATTACAATAAAAGCGGGCATATTTTTGCCACACTGAAAGGGATTTACGAAATAACCGTACCGATTCACATCTCTCCTTCCGTCACTTTTTTCATACCCCATGTCTATAAGGAACTTGATAGTAAAACGACTGTAAATACCCTGATGTTTGATATCAATGGCCATTACGTTTTCAATTCTCTCAATAAATTTGAGTTTTACGGACTCATAGGACTGGATGTACTCCTGGCTTGGAAACGAGAAAAGTACGGTACTGAGGTTTTCCCGGAAAACGATAATGCTCTCGGATTGAATTTAGGAGTTGGCTCATATATGAAAATTACAGAACAGTTTGACATTTATGCTGAAGCAAAATATATCCTCAGCAAATATGATCAATTCATGTTGAATGCAGGAGTTCTGATCAACATTGACTGGCTGAAAAAACATGAAGATACAGGGGGTTTATAAGTTAACGATCCCGTCCGATGAGAGAGCCGGCAATATTTTCCAGCTCTTTTTTTCTTTTTTCATCAACGCTGACTTTTCTTAGCAGGCTGAATGCCCTGTCAATAAAATCATTGGCCAGCGTTTCCGTAATTTCTTTTATGTTAAGCTGGTCAAGCAGGCTGACAACTTTTTTTACTTTCTCCTCAGGTTCAGGATCTTTAAGTGATAATTGTTCCTGAAGCTGCTTAAGCTGGCTGTCTGAAGCTATTTCCCGGGCTTTAACGAGCGGGTATGTTTTTTTATTGGCAACAATATCACCTCCTGATGTTTTGCCAAACACCTTTGTATTTCCCCATATATCCAGCAGATCGTCCTGGATCTGAAAAGCAAGCCCCAGGTTTCTTCCAAATTCGTACAGTAGTTCAGAATCCTTATCATCCCCTCCTCCTATCAGTGCTCCTGTTTTGAGTGATGCAGCAATGAGAACTGCTGTTTTCAATTCAATCATCCTGAGGTATTCATCATGAGTGACTACTGCTGTTTTTTCATAATCCATATCCAGTTGCTGCCCGCTACAAACTTCAATGGCAGCTTTATTGAACACTCTGAAAACCCTGAGGAGATTATCTGCAGGCGTTTGCAGAAAGCACTCATTGGCAATAAAAGCCATGACATCTCCCGACAGGATAGCCTGGTTTATATCCCATTTACTGTGTACTGTAGGAAAATTCCGTCTTACGTAAGCCTTATCCATAATATCATCATGGATAAGTGTGAAGTTATGAAAAACCTCCAGCCCGGTTGCAGGCAGAATTGCATCATCTATCTTATCATTGAAAAGGTTGCAGGCCATCAATGCCATTACCGGACGCAACCTTTTGCCTCCTATAGAAAGAATGTACTTAACAGGTTCAATAAGCTTTACGGCTTCCGTACTGTACGAAAGATTCAATAAAGCCTTATCAATTATTTCCTTTAGTTCGGAATGATTGTACATGATTTTTTCAGCCTTTCAGGGCTTCTGCACCGCTTACGACTTCAAGTATCTGATTTGTTATGGCCGCCTGACGAGCTTTGTTGTACTGCAGCGTCAGCTCCCTTATCATGTTCGTAGCATTGTCGGTAGCCTTATGCATTGCGGTCATCCTGGCACCATGCTCTGCAACAAAGGAATCAAGCACTGCCCTGTAGAACTGTATTTTCAGCGATTTGGGAATAAGTTCTTTAACAATTTCCTCTTCCGTGGGCTCATAAATATAATCTACCGGGGCAGAGGTTTTAGTGCCTGAAGGAATTGACTCAACCGGAAGGAATTGTTCGTCGGTTATACTTTGTACTGCGGCATTCTTGAAATGGTTATAAATGATCTCAACCCTGTCATATTCTCCCGAAACAAAACTTTTCATTATCTCCTCAGCGACAGCAGCAACATTGTCAAAGGCAAGATCATTCAAAAGAGCGTTGTGCTCAGGAAGCATTTTAAGCTTCTGCTTTCTCAGGTAGTCATAGCCTTTTTTCCCGATAGCAAGGAATATAAGGTCCCCCTTATTGAACTGGTCAAGATATTTTTCTGATACAACTCTCCTTGCTTCCTTAATCACATTTGCATTAAAAGCTCCGCAAAGACCTCTGTTGGAAGTAATTACAACAATAAGGATCTTCTCCGGGGGAGAAATCCGTCCGTAAATGTTTTCTACTTCCGATTCAGCAAGGCTTTGTGTCAGGCCGGCAAGTATCTCCTGCAATTTATTTACGTAAGGACGCAGGCGGACAATCTTATCCTGGGCTCTTCTCAGCTTGGCAGCAGAAACCATTTTCATGGCCGAGGTGATCTGCCTTGTGGACTTTACAGAGCTTATCCTGATCCTTATCGCCTTTAAATTCGCCATCTGTAACTCATTATATCATCCCGCCCGCTGTTATCACTGAGGTTTATATTTAGCCGTCAGCTCTGCAGCAACCTTTTCAAGTACTTTTGTAATATCATTATTGAGTATGCCGTCGCGGAGATTATCAAGAACATCCCTGTGCTTCAAATCGAGATATTCAATATATTCATTTTCAAAAGCTTTCACTTTATCCACAGGTACATCCTTCAGTAATCCCATAGTCCCGCAATAGATAATTGCAATTTGTTTTTCAACCGGTACTGGTGCATATTGTCCCTGTTTAAGAATTTGCACGTTTTTCGCACCTTTATTGAGAACGGCAAGCGTTGAAGCATCAAGATCGGATCCGAATTTGGAAAATGCTTCGAGCTCACGGTACTGTGCCTGATCAACTTTCAGCGTTCCGGCAATTTTCTTCATTGACTTGATCTGGGCATTTCCTCCAACCCTTGATACTGATATACCTACGTTGATTGCAGGTCTTATGCCGGCATTGAAGAGACCGGATTCAAGGAATATCTGTCCGTCGGTTATTGAGATCACGTTTGTGGGGATATAAGCAGAAACGTCACCTGCCTGTGTTTCGATTATAGGCAGGGCTGTAAGTGACCCTCCTCCTTTCACCATATGGCGCAATGATTCGGGCAGGTCGTTCATCTGTTTTGCAACCTCATCTGATTCGATGATCTTTGCTGCTCTTTCAAGAAGTCGTGAATGGAGGTAGAAAACATCTCCCGGATAAGCTTCACGTCCCGGCGGGCGGCGGAGCAGAAGAGATACCTCCCTGTAGGAGACTGCCTGTTTTGACAGGTCGTCATAAATGATGAGGGCATCGCGTCCCGTGTCACGAAAGAATTCCCCGATTGCAGCACCTGCAAACGGAGCATAAAACTGCGATGCTGCAGGATCTGATGCTGTTGCAAGAACAATCACTGTATATTCCAGAGCGCCATGTTCTTCAAGAGTCTTTGCAATATTTGCCACAGTTGATCCCTTCTGACCAACAGCAACATAAATGCAATATACCGGTTTGCCTTTTTCAAAATTGCTGCGCTGGTTTATGATAGTATCAATTGCAATAGCTGTTTTGCCTGTCTGCCTGTCCCCGATAATAAGCTCTCTCTGTCCTCGTCCTATCGGGATCATGGCATCAATAGCCTTGATCCCTGTTTGCAGCGGTTGTTTTACAGGCTGGCGGAATATAACTCCCGGGGCTTTTCTTTCAAACGGCAAAGTATATAGTTTACCTCCAATGGGGCCTTTTCCGTCAAGAGGCTGTCCTGTTGGTGATATTACTCTTCCAAGCAATCCTTCACCCACGCCTATGGAAGCTATCCTCCCGGTGCGCTTAACAATATCCCCTTCATTGATCTCTTCGGTCGGACCAAGCAGCACGGCTCCAATATTATCTTCCTCAAGATTCAGTACTATTGCTTCAATCCCGTTTTCAAATTCAATCAACTCGTTTGATTGTGCATTTGTAAGGCCGTAAATACGAGCTATCCCGTCGCCAACCGTAAGGACAGTCCCGACTTCTTCCAGTTCTGTCCCGGTCTGGATTCCCTCGAGTTGTTGCTGGAGGATCTTTGAAACTTCTGCAGGTTTAATGCTTGCCATATCGTTATATCTTATTTCCTTAATTATTTATGTCCTGTTTTCTAAGCTGTCAGCCTGTTGCCTTTCAGCTCTATTTCTATTTTGCGTAGCTTGTTCCTGATGCTTGCATCAATATACTTGTCATCAATTCTCAGGATAAAACCTCCGATAATATTTTCATCAACAATTTCTTTCAGTTCTACTGTTGTTTTGAATGCGGAAGAGATCAGCTCGGATACCTGCTTTTTCACTTTATCATCTGCCTTAACTGCCGTGGTTAGTACTGTTTCAGTAATACCATTGTGCTTCATGGTTTCGCTCTTGAATACTCTTGCAATAGCGGGAATATAGCTTTCTCTGCCATTTTTGACAACCATATCAATAAGCGAATACGTGAGGCTGCAAAGGTTCTTACCAAACACAGAATGAAGTATCGCTGTCTTTTTTGAAGGCCTGATTATCGGACTTTTGAGGAGCTCCCTTATATCCGGAAAAGAACATATCTGTGATACATTCATCATGTCCTGATAAACCTTTTCAAGCATCTTTTTTTCCAGAGCTGACTGGAACAATGCCCGTGAGTATCTAACAGATATTTTACTGTCGTTCATTTATCAGGCAGAGGTTAATTTTTCTTTAAGTCAATATCTTTCAGATACTTATCAATCAGCTTCTCCTGCTCGCCCGTTTTGCTGAGCTTTTCACCAAGAAGTTTTGAGGCAATGTCCACAGAAAGTGTTGCTACCTGTTCATGGATTTCCGAAAGAGCTTTATCTTTCTCTCTTTCAATTCCCGTCATAGCTTTTTCTACAATCTTCTCGGCTTCTTCAGTAGCTTTTCCCTTGGCTTCGGCTATCAGCTTATCACGGACATCCCTTGCTTCTTTAAGGATTGTCTCGCGTTCTTCCCTTGCCTTTTTCAGGATCGCTTCATTATCAGCCTGCAGTTTTTGCATCTCTTTACGTGCATTTTCTGCGGATTCGAGTGATCCTTTAATCATTTCATCCCTCTGCTTGACTGCACCAAGGATTGGTTTCCATGCAAATTTGGCCAGCAGGAAGAAAAAAAGCGAAAAGATCAAAACTGACCAGAATAATGTCCCGATGCCAACAGATGTCAGACTATTACCTGCTAAAAATATCATATTTTCTGAATTAAGAATTTACTGATAAGAGATCCTGCAATCAACCATTGCAGGATCTCATTTTCATTTAATCACTGCTTAATCATTGCTACAACAACGGCAAACAGGGCAACCCCTTCAATAAGGGCTGCTGCAATAAGCATTGCCAGCTGTATCTTGCCTGCTGCTTCCGGCTGCCTGGCAATTGCGTCCATTGCTGAACCGCCAATTCTTCCAATGCCAAGACCTGCTCCGATAACTGCAAGACCTGCTCCGATTGATGCCAGCGAAATTGCTGCTTGTGTTTCCATAATAAAAAATTTAAATGAACAATAAAAATTAATGATGATCCTCAACCAATGCCAGACTTATAAACACGGCTGACAATAGAGTGAAGACATATGCCTGGAGGAATGCCACCAGTAATTCGATGCAATCCATAAAAACAACAAAGAGAATTGATACCGGAGAGATCCATATCGTATCAAAAATAAATATGAGAGCCATCAGACTTATGACTATTATATGGCCTGCGGTAATGTTAGCAAACAAACGTATCATAAGGGCAATTGGCTTAGTTATCATTCCTATCAGTTCTACCACTGTCATTATCGGCAGTAGCCATATTGGTACTCCAGGCATTGCAAAAATGTGCCGCCAGTAACCTTTTGTTCCGCTTATCTGTATTATAAAAAAAGTAAATAATGCAAGTGTCATGGTCAATGCCAGATTCCCGGTCACATTGGCTCCGAAAGGAGGAGGGAACGGTATAAGCCCCATAAGGTTGTTTATAAGAATAAAGAAGAAGACCGATAAAAGATAAGGCATAAACCTTTCATAATGCTTGTAGCCGATATTCGGGATGACGACATCGTCGCGAATGAAACAGATCACAGGTTCAAGAAAGCTCTGGAGACCCCGCGGATGGCTTATACCTGATTTTTTATATGAACGTGACAGAGAAATGAAAAGCCAGAGACCTAATAATGCTGCAGCAAGCATTCCGACCACCATTTTGGTCATTGAGAAGTCAAGCGGCAGCTTCTCTTTATCAACTTCCCCGGCACTGTTCAATGCTACTATCTTCCCTTCATATTCTCCTTCTCCCATTTTGAAACCCTTGAATTCATGACCGTGAGCGATTTTGTTTGAGAAAAAGAAATGGAGTCCGGTCGGCTTATAGTAAAGAATTACCGGAAGTGGAATTGCGATAGATTTTTCTGTGCCGTCTCTTTTCTTTATTGTCATGATATGCCACTCATGTGAGTTGATTACATGCTCCATTATGAATTCGCTCGGGTTAAATTTTTCTTTCTGAGCCACAGGCTCTTCCTGCCCGGCAACCGGGAAATTAAATGCAAGAAGGAATAGAATAAAGAAAAGTCCGGTAATTAATCGCGTCTTCAAATCCGTAATTATTCTAAAGATTTGCCTTTCAATGTTTTCAACATAAATAATACCGAAAACAAAGTGAATGTTAAATATAAGACAAAAAATAATATAACAGACGATAATCCTGTTTTTTTAGCTATAAAAAACCAGATGAATGCGAATATAAGCTCAGTCAGGAATTTAATGCTTATCGCGACCAGGCTGTGCATTGTCTGGCTGGCAGGTTCCCTGCTCTGGCCCCTGAAAAAAATTATCAGGATCAGAATAGCAATGATGACAAATACCGCTGATGCTGCAACAATGTCATTGTAAGTCAGATTGATATTGAAGTTTGAAACAATAATAAATCCTGCGACAAGGATAAACATTTCCAGCAGAGCCAGTAAAAAGATCGATTTGGCCAGAGGCTTCAAAAGATGGATTATTTTTTTATTATGAAATCTTTAATAGCGACCCAGATTGCCGCAAACACTCCAAGAAGAGAAAGAATTATTGTAAATACAGGTTTGCTGAAACCAGCCAGCTTATCCAGCTTAATACCTCCCCATGTTGTCAGGAAGATAATTACGCCCATCTGGACTGCAATTCCGGAATATTTGGCGAATGCCTGCAGCCCTTTATTTTCCTGGTCGTTCAGGTTCTTTTTGTCTTGCTGCTCCTCCATTGTCG
>CAYNGW010000102.1:0-7422 GCA_964396955.1 uncultured Rikenellaceae bacterium
GTTCCTTTTGGCTTTTTTCTTTTTGATCTGTTTTGTTTCCCGACATTCTATCTGATGTATAACAGATTAATAGTTAGCCACATATAACACATGCCCGTTTTTAAAATCAGTTGTAAAATTACAATTAATAAACGCCTGCAGCCGGCCTTTATTATTGATTTTATTAACATCCAAATGTTAGTTATCAATTCTTTCCTTATTTTGCACATAAAATAATCCGGAAATGCAGGAGATTCTTCCACTTGATGTGATTATTGACCTGAAAGAGTGCCTGATCTGGCAGCATGATCACCTGGTTCTTTCAAGTGTGAACCTCAGTGTAAGAAAGGGTGAATTCATGTACCTCGTCGGAAGGGTTGGAAGCGGAAAAACAAGCCTCATAAAAACGATCAATGCACAGATACCTCTTAAAGAGGGAACAGGTGTTGTGGCAGGCTTCAATCTTTCGAAGCTCAGAACAAAGGATATACCATTGCTTCGCAGAAAGCTCGGCATAGTTTTTCAGGACTTCCAGCTGCTGATCGACAGGTCAGTGCATGATAACCTTGAATTTGTGCTGAAGGCTACCGGCTGGAAGAACAAGAATGAAATCAATGCCCGTATCGGTGAAGTGCTGGAAAAAGTGGGACTTGGATTAAAAGGGTACAAAATGCCTCATCAGCTTTCCGGAGGTGAGCAGCAGCGAGTTGTCATTGGTCGGGCTCTGCTTAATGATCCGGATATTATACTGGCCGATGAACCAACCGGGAATCTTGATCCTGAAACTTCTGAAGGAATAATAAGATTACTGATAGATATCAGCAAGACCGGGAGAGCTGTTATAGTTGCCACACATAATTACACCATTATCAAGAGATTCCCGGCCCGGACCGTCAAGTGTGAAAATGAGAAACTTGTTGAGGTCAAGGGGGATGAGGAGATAGAACTAGAAAGGCTTTAAGGCTATAAGGTGTTAGGGTTTTAAGGCGAAAAACTTTTAATGCCGTAATGCCTTAACGCCTTAACGCCTTAACGCCTTAACGTCCTTGTTTTAGCATTCTGATCGGCCAGGGAAGTCTGTTTCTGTAAATCCTGTAATACGGTACATTCTTACTGCCGAACGACTCCATGAAAGATGCAACTGAAGGTATCGATGACCCTTCAAAATCGAGTATTGTTTGTGATTCCGCTGACTCTTTAATCAATTCATTAACAACATAATATCCAATCCTGTTGTCACGGCTTTCGGGTGTATTGACAACCAGGAGAATTATCTTGTTCCCATCCGTTTCAACAAGAAATATCCCGAAAATCAGCTTCCCGCCGGCGTTTTTCACACCTATTATTCTTCCTTTCCTGTTACTTATGCAATAACTCATCAGATCAAAAAGATGACGATAATGATGATCCTTTATATTCCTGATCTCCCTGCCCCTGTTTATCCTGTACAATCCGATAAGTTCAGCCGGATCAATATGCTGCATCAACTCATGTTTCTGCCTGACAGATGCATCAATATTCCTTTTGCAGTGATTGGAAAAGTTATTCCACAACTGGTCATACGGATGCGACAGATCGAGTTCAAAATTTGTCCGGACAGTAACCCTGAAACTTTCATTTTTCACATCCTGACCCACGCACAGGTCAATCAATCCGTAATTATCAGGTATCTTATCCAGGAACTTACTGATTGCTGTCACTTTGTTTATGTTGTTCGAATAAACACCAAGTCGCTGGGTAAAAACCGGAGTGGCAATATAGTGAATCCCATATTTTTTAAATCCGGGCAGCGGGAATACAGATTCATAATTCTCCTCTGCAAGGGCTTCCCATTCCGGTGCCATGCTATCGAGATACCATGAATAACCATAAGGCTTTGCACCGGGAGAATTCATGATGCAATTATTCCATTGCTCCCTGTTTATTTCTTCGTGTTTAAGATGGATGATCATGCCTGCTGGTCCTGTAGCATTGATTCAAACACCTCTCTCCAGCCTTGCCATTCAGGGGTTTCAAGCAATGAGGTATTATGCCATAGACTCACGAAGATTCCTCCTACTTTCCTGGTTTCGTTTATCAGCTTAAGAATTACCTCCTTTGATGCGGCAGGATCAAGGTTCTTGTACTCATAAAGCGTTACGTCCATCACCTGGAATGGGATAATTCTCAGGCTGGTCTGCCTGTCTTCCATAACATCATAAAACATATATGGCCGGGCTAATCCTGCCCTGAAACCAGGTTCCTCGGGGTAACACATTGAATAATCTTCGGTAATTCCTGCCTTCAGGAGATTACGGTATGAATCAGGAGTAAATAGTCTTAAGAAATGGAAACGGCTCGCTGTTGCTTCCCCGGCAATGATAGCCTTTAAATGAGCCTGTTCGGCTTCCAGAAGTGAATATTTTCCGGCAGCAAAATATGAAGGATGAAGGCCGGTATTAAATCTTGCCGCTATCCTCCTGATCAGTTCCCGGTACTCCTCATTTTTCCAGGATGGATTCTTGTCATATTTTGAATGATCGCCTACTGAAAAGAAAAACCTGGCATCAGTTTTACTGGCTTCAGCTTTTTCGATGATATAATCAAAAACTTCATAAGGGTCTTTCTTTCCCTTAGATACAACCTGATGACGGGCAGAGGTATTTCCTTTTTTCAGGGCAAGGTCGCGTACAAACCCTCCAAGGCTCCTGAACAGGTTCCTGCCCAGATAAGCAAACGGCAGGTCAATATCCACAGTCAGCATGGCTTTAAACTCATTACGCCTGAAAGCAAGTGTCGGAAATTTCTTTAACAATGTCCTAGCAAATTCCTTCGCCCACAGGTCAACGACAGGTATTCCAAGGAATCCGTTTTTAAAAGCCAGGGAAGACGATGCTTTGAAGCGCTCATGCTCATCAGCCTGAAATTCAAGGTATTCTTCATACCGGGTGATCATATAGAATGATGCTGCAAAAATATCAAATGGCAGGTCTGATCCGGGATTTGTCTGGAAAAAAACCGGCATGTTTTTCCACTCAGTTATTGTTATTTCCCTCTGTTTTGCCCCTGTTTCAAATAACAGCGGATCAGGGTCTATTTTGAATGAACCGGGAATATTGCCAGATGTATAATTAATTACCGGGTGCTTACCGAATTTGCGCTTATCGGGTACCACCTCCCACTTCAATCCAAGGATATCACCGAGTATTATTCCGGCAATGTAGTTAAGCCGGGGGATATTCTCCCGTGTAAATATTTTAACCGCAAGGGGCTCCATGTAACAAATTTAATAAACTCCGTGAAAATCTGTGGTTTTCTATTGATTTTCTTAAGCCTTTTTATTGGGTTCTTTAACTTTAAAGGCAAGAAGCAGCATGGAAATAACTGCGATCGCACCTCCAAAACCAAATGCGATTGTTCCGCCGAATCCCGGAATAACTTTATCGAAGAAACTGTAGATAAATCCAAAGATGAGGCTGGCAGGAAGTGCTCCCAATCCTATTGCAAAATTAAACATCCCGAAAGCAGAACCCCTCTGATCCTCAGAGACCAGGTCAGCGACAAAGGCTTTTTCAGCCCCCTCGGAAAAAGCATAGAAAAGTGCATAGACAGCAAACAGGACGAATGTTGCAATTACCTGTATGCCAGGAGGTAAAAATTGTATCAGGGCAAAAGAGATATAGACAAAAGCATAAATTGCCCAACCTATATTTATAACTTTTTTCCTTCCTATTCTATCGGATAATGCCCCTAATGGTGTGGAAAATATGACTTTTATTACATGAAAAAAGGCCCAGATCAGGGGCAGAAAAAGAATGTTGATCACGTTTGCCCTTGCTGTCTCATCGCCAAAATGTGAAATTATTTCGTGTAACGGAGCTATCCTGTTCACGATATCTATAACTGCTCCGCTCTTCTCAATAGATTCTTCGACTCTGAAAAGCAGGAAAGCATCTGATGAGTTTCCCAGGGTAAACAGGATCATTATCAGAAGATAAGTTTTAAAGTTTTTATCAAAATTCTTCAGTGAAAATTTAAACAGATTTACATTCTTACTTACCGGGGAGGACTCCCTGACAAAGAAAATAACTGTAAGGACAGCAAGTATTCCCGGAATTATGGCCATGATGAACGTCCAGCGAAGAGCAAGAAGCGGATCCGTAAAACCAAATCCGATAAAAAGAACAAGCAGTGTGACTATGGCGAGTACAGGTCCGATTACCGCACCTGTATGATCCATGGCTCTATGAAATCCGAACGATTTGCCCCTTATGCTTTCATCAACCGAAGAGGCAACAAGGGCATCCCTCGGTGCAGTCCTTATCCCCTTCCCCACCCTGTCGAACATGCGTACAACTACTATCTGCCACGCTGAAGATACCAGTCCTGTCAGAGGCCGGATGAGCGATGAGATTATATATCCGATAAGAACCAGGAGCTTTCTTTTCCCGATCTTATCCGAAATAATACCGCTTACCAGCTTCAGCAAAGCAGCCGTAGTTTCTGCTACTCCTTCAATTACTCCAAGTACAAGGGCACCCGATCCCAGGGCTGTAACAAATACCGGGATAAGAGGATAGATCATCTCCGAGGCAGCATCCGTAAAAAGACTGACCAGCCCCAGCATTATGACAACCAAAGGAATACGTTTCTTATTCTTATCCATTAGTTTTCAGAAACCGATAAAGAATCTAATCTTTCTAACGTTTCAGAAAATCATCATACAAAACCTGAAGGTATGCCTTCCCCAGTCTGCCTGCCGATCCGGGATCTTCACCCTCTTCAACAACCGGTGCACCGAGCTTATGATCATAAACATATTTTGAGCTGTCGGTAATGAAAGCAAATCCTTCATTAAAAGTATAGAATGCAAACGAGTTTGATTCCTGTGACAACAGATCCTTTCCGAAAGGATAATTGTCATCCAGATCAAGCTGGTGCAATAATGTAAGCGGGATATCGACCTGGCTCCCGAATTTCTCTATTTTGACATTATGGACTGCCAAAGCGCCTCCCAGCCAGAGCATCGGGATCCTGAAAATATCTTCGGAATAAGCCAGGACTTCAACTGAATTCCTGCGGCAATGATCCGCAACAAGTATAACAAGAGTGTTTTGCCACCAGTCTGTTCCTTTCGCCCAATCGAGAAAGGAACCAATGGTTTTATCAGTGTAATATACTGAATTCCTGAACTTTGTCAGGTCATCATTACCTTTGAAAACAGGCTCCATCGGAACTTCAAAAGGTTCATGGCTCGATAATGTGAGGACGACCTTCAGGAATGGTTCCCTTACAATCTTCATTGAATCTGTCAGGGCTTCAATGAGAATATTGTCATGTACCCCCCATTTGGAATTATAGTGTTCCGGACTGAAATTGTCTTTCGTAATTATCCCGCTGAACCCGGAATTGATGATAAATGAATTGAAGTTCGCAAAATTAATGTCCCCTCCATACCAGAAAGCGCTGTTATAACCCTGTTCATTCAGTGCTTTAACTATTCCCGGAAGTGATTGTGTTTTTTTGGGTTCTTTCATTATTGAGACCAAAGGCTGCGACGGATAACCATTTATAATTGCAGGCATTGCCTTATCTGTGCGGTTGCCTGAAGCATAGAAATTTGTAAAGAGAACTCCCTCGCCGATGTACCTGTTAAAGCAGGGAGTGGCAAGCGTATCACCACCCAGAGGACCAACGAGAGCGCTTCCGAAGCTCTCAAGGACAATGAACAGGATATCAGGTCTTGTATTGTTAAGTATTTTCACAGGGCTCCCTTTCTTAACTGTCAGCGATTCAACCAGTTCCTTTGCTGAATTAAGATCACTATATTCATACGGATTGGTTGTGGGTTTTTTATTGAATACTGAGCTCCCTACGTTCCAGGATACATTGATTGATGTATGATTGATAAACATATCATCGCTGAAATAGACTGTTCCTGCATTAATGGGAGCAATGCCCACCCCTCCCCTTATTGGAATGATAAGGGCACCCCAGAGTACCAGGAAGAACAGCATTGAAGGCAGCCAAAGCCGTTTTATCCGGTCAAATCCATCAAACAATCTGTTTATAACCTTATTATATAATAATATAAAAATCAATGAGATCAGGATCACTGCCAGAGCCACCAGCACAATCTGTATGATGGTAACGGATGCCACAACCTCTTTCGGAGTGTTCAGATACTGCAATGCGGTATAGTCCATCCTGAATCCCCAGTACTTATAAAGCAAAGTATCGGCAACAATAATTATTGAAGAGACAAGTATTATCAAATAAGTATACCATTTCAGGAAACGCCTGAACCAGTTCCCGTTAAAGTATATTCCGGGGACCATTATAAGCATCGGGAGCATAAGAATATAACCAGTTGCGGAAATATCCAATTTGATCCCGTGCAGGAATGTTGTTGCCAGGGTTCCTGCACTGAACCGGAATGCCTCCCTGTAATGTGTTGCTATGAAGAAAAACCTGGCAAAAAAGAAAAATACCAGCCAGAAAAGTGCATAGGCAAAAATCGCTATAAGTCGTTTCTTCATTTACTTAAATGTGGTTTGCCGCCGTTTTTATAAAATCCGATTAAAGAGGACGTTATAATGATCATCCCTGCAATTGTAAGCCATTCCGGTTTTTCTCCCGGTACAATTATCCAGCTTAAAATTGCGCCAACAACAGGAATTATGAATTTCCAGAGGTTCAGTTCCGATACTTTCACATATGGCCGCTGAAGAAGCTTGAACCACAGAGAAAAAGCAAATGCGCTTACGAAACCTAACCAGATCAGCACTAACCAGTATTCAGCGGGCATTTTACCCTGCGGGACTCCTTCGAGAGGTATTGAGATCAGAAAGATGATCAGGCCTCCTGTCAGGAAGGATGCTGAGCTCAGTACGTAAGGATTCATCCCTTTACTTTTAAGCGAAACCATGACATTGCTTGTGGCAGTGGCAATATTTGCCCCAAGTATCATAGAGACTCCCAGCAGCTCAATTACGGTTCCCAGTCTGAAAGCCTGGCGCCCGGCACTTATCAGTATTACACCTGCAATACCTGATATTATTGTAACTATCTTCTTTTTTGTAAGAGGATCATCTTCATGCATCATTGATGCAACCACGGCAGTAACCAGGGGCTGAGATCCTGCGATAACAGCTCCGAGAGCTCCAGGAACAAGGTCCATACCCAGATAAAACAATATATAATTAATAAGGATCTGGAGCAGGATCACCCACACAAGTATCTTCCAGTGTTCCCTGATCATCCTTAAAAATGATCCGGGTTTAACAGTGAAAGGCAGGATCATGAGGCCTGCTAAAATAAAACGCAATCCTGCAAAATGAAGCGGAGTATCATATTGCAGGCCAACTTTAATACCAGCATAGACTGTGGACCATAAAAGACAGGCAACGACTGCCCAGAATATTGTATCGTCTTTCCTGTTCAATGAAAATAATTTGGCGGCAA
>CAYNGW010000103.1:0-7307 GCA_964396955.1 uncultured Rikenellaceae bacterium
ATGCAAAGCTCAGAACACTGACAGCAGGGGATGATGAGAAGAAACTGTCACCCAAGGAGGCTCAATTGCTTGAACTCCTGGCGGTTAATCCTAATGCGCTGATAAGCAGGGAAATGGCTCTTAAGAAGATTTGGGGCAACGATGATTATTTTACTGCACGGAGCATGGATGTCTATATCACCAAACTGAGAAAGATGCTGTCGGACGATCCCCGTCTTAACATCAAGAACATACACGGGGCAGGGTTCCAGCTAATCATCAGCAGGGATTGACCGTCAGATTTTTCCTGCTGAACTGAAGAGGAAGAAGATCTCCCCCTTTTTCAATAATCTGAATCTTGTTTTTACTGCCCAGGATGATCCTGATGCTCCTGCCGCTCCTGACCTCCTCTTCAGCGATCACCTGCCGGCAATTCCCGCATGGAGATACAGGTTCATATGTCTGGCCTGCCTCAGTCATTGCTGCCACTGCAATTGCCACCGGATTATCGCCGGGATGATTTGATGATGCGTTTGACAGGGCATTTCTTTCTGCACAGATTCCTGATGGAAATGCTGCATTTTCAACATTGCTGCCGGTTATTATTATACCGCTGGTTAATAGTACTGCAGCACCTACTTTAAATCCTGAATAAGGAGCATAGGCATTTGCGGCTGTTTTACGGGCAGATAATAAAAGATCATAATCTTCCTTGTTCAATTCTTCCGGACTGTCAAATTCCTTATAAGAAAATGAAATATTATTCGTTCTTGTCATAACACTCTTATTCAGTTTGGGTGATAAAGTTAATATTTATTATGATATCTTTTTAACCACAGAGTAACACGGAGTCTTCGCTTCGCTCAGACTGACACTGAGTTACACTGTTAAAAAGCCGTGAAACTCCGTGGTTAAAGATTAATAATCGTTAAAAAAGATTTTTGAATGTGAAAAACTAAATCCAAAACTGCAATGCCTTTTAATTATTTTTGCCAAAACTCATTAAAATGCCAGGACAAAAACGCCTAATATTTTTCTTGATAATTCCATTAGTTTTCTATTCGTGCAGACCAGCCAGGCAGACTGTTCCGCCTTCGGGTGGCAAACGCAATGCCGAGGCCTATATAGAAAAATATAAAGACCTGGCTGTCAGTGAGATGAAGAGAACCGGCGTACCAGCCAGCATAACACTTGCCCAGGGTATGATTGAATCGGATTTTGGACGCAGTATTCTTGCACGGGATGGAAACAATCATTTTGGTATCAAGTGTCATGACGACTGGACAGGTCCAACCTTCCGTCACCATGATGACCGCAGAAATGAGTGCTTCCGGAAATATAAAAGACCCGAGGACTCTTTTTATGATCATTCTGATTTCCTCAGATCAGGATCACGTTATAGTTTTCTCTTCGATATTGACGGGACGGATTACAAAGGATGGGCAAAGGGTTTGAAAAAAGCAGGTTATGCCACAAATCCTGATTATGCAAATATGCTTATAAGGAAAATAGAGGAGAACAACCTGTTCTGCTTCGACCAGGAACATCCTTTGGCAGAGCAGCCTGTGAAATCCCCATTAAAGGAAGAAACAGAGACAGTAAAACCTGTTATTGACAGTTTGGTTGTTGATTTGCCCATTGAAAAAACTGATCCGGTTGTAACCTTACCGGTACAGAGAATTATGGAAAACAACCGCATTCAGTACATCATTGTCAGGGACGGAGAAACCCGTGAAATGATTGAAAAGGAATTCCAGCTGCTGAAGTGGGAGCTGGCAAAATATAATGAGCTCCGTGAAGATTTTTCCCCTGTAGCGGGACAGATGCTTTTTCTTCAGCCAAAAAGGGACAAGGCCGAACCAGGCAAGGAGATACATGTTATAAGTGAAGGGGATACCATGTATTCGATATCCCAGTATTATGGGATAAAAACAGGAAAGCTGTATGAAATGAACAGGATGATGGAAGGGGAGGAACCGGTGCCGGGCGGGAAATTATGGCTGAGGACAATGAAGCCCGTTAACTGACAATGACAGAATAGTTTGAGATCTTAAGTCCCCGAAGGAATTCAACGGTATTCATCTTGTTTTTTCCTTCAAGCTGAAGGATCAGGATATTCACAAAGCCATTTCTGCATGCTATTTTTATATAGTGCTTTCCATCGGAAATTATATGACCTGGCTTAAATCTGTGTTCCATGTTTTCAGGCTGACTTTCATAGATCTTCAGTGAAAAGACTTCTGTCCCTCTGCTGAGAAAGGACCTTGCGCATGGATAAGGGGCAAGTCCCCTGATAAAATTATGGATTTTTACAGGATCGCTTTTCCAGTCAATAATACAATTTTCAGAAAGGATCTTTGGAGCTGGTTTAAGCACTTCTCCCGGTCTGATGAACTTTGACTGGTCTTGTGGCTTGATATTGTTCTCAGCAAGGCCTTCCAGGGTTTTGATCACCAGCCTGGCCCCGTGTCTCATTAGCCTGTCATGGAGATCTCCCGCATTTTCGAACGGGAAGATCTGAACCTCCTCCCTGAGAAGTATATTACCGGTGTCTATTTTCTCATCGATAAAAAAAGTAGTAATTCCGGTTTCCGATTCTCCGTTCATTATTGCATGGTTGATAGGAGCTGCACCACGGTACTGCGGCAGAAGAGATGCATGCAGATTTATTGTTCCGACAGATGGAAGTTCCCACACAACTTCAGGAAGCATGCGGAAAGCAACAACAATGAATACATCAGCCTTCAGTTTCTTTAAAGTGTTTATAAAAGCAGGGTCTTTCAGGTTATCAGGCTGAATGATTGGCAGATAACTGAATTCAGCAAATTCCTTTACAGGCGATTTGGTTATCTTCCTTCCTCTGCCTGCCGGCTTATCGGGTGCAGTAACTACACCAACCACATTAAATCCATTCATGAGCAATGAACCCAGTATTGCCACTGCAAACTCAGGTGTCCCCATAAAAACTATCCTGAGGTTTTTCATAAATGATTAATTCAGGTATTATTACAAATCTACTAAAAATATCAATCCCTGGCAAAATGCTTGTAACATGTAAGGTCATGTCCCATTTTATTGGCCTTTGTTTCGAGATAGAACTGATTATGAGGATTGGCTTCAATAATAAGTGGAATGGTTTCAACTATTTTTATGCCATATCCTTCAAGCCCTGCCCGTTTAACCGGGTTATTTGAAATAAGCTTTATTTTTCCAAGCCCTAGTTCCCTCATTATATTGGCTCCCACGCCATAGTCTCTTTCATCCTCGCCGAATCCCAGCTTCAGGTTTGCCTGAACGGTATCCATGCCTTCATCCTGGAGACGATAAGCTTTTATTTTATTGAGAAGCCCAATGCCTCTGCCTTCCTGGCTCAGGTATATGACGACTCCCTTGCCTTCTTTTTCAACCATTTCCATGGCTTTATGAAGCTGCGGGCCGCAATCGCATCTGAGGGATCCGAAGATATCGCCGGTAAAACACGAAGAATGAACACGAACCATGACAGTCTCATCCCTTGTCCAGGTACCTTTCACCAATGCGCAGTGTTCCAGGCCATTACTGATCTGCCGGAATGGAATAAAATCGAAATCTCCGCTCACGGTCGGCAGTTTAACCCTGTCTCCTTTCTGAACAATCGAATCTCTCTCGAGTTTATATTTAATAAGGTCACGGATAGTGATTATTTTGATGCCGAACTTTTTCCGGAGTTTCACCAGATCATTAAGTCTTGCCATTGTACCGTCATCATTCATTATCTCAACAAGCGCGCCTCCAGGACCAAGTTCCGCAAACCGCGTAAGGTCAACAACTGCTTCAGTATGGCCGGCTCTTCTCAATACACCTTTTGCCTTTGCCTTCAGCGGAAAGATATGACCGGGTCGTCCGAGATCCGATGGTTTTGTGGAAGGATTTACAAGTGCTTTTATTGTCAGAGCTCTGTCCTTTGCTGATACACCTGTGGTTGTTTCTTCATTTATAAGATCTACCGACACTGTAAACTGAGTCTCATGGATGGAAGTATTGATCCCTACCATCAGATCGAGGTCAAGTTCTTCACATCTCTCTTCGGGCAGTGCGGCACAAATGAGGCCGCGTCCGTGTTTTGCCATGAAATTAACAGTCTCCGGAGTTATCAGTTCAGCGGCACAGATGAAATCTCCTTCATTTTCACGATCTTCATCATCAACCACGATCAGAAGTTTGCCTTCTTTGATGTCCTCTATTGCCTCTTCAATGGTATTTAATTTGAACTTACTCATTTTGTTCTGTATTATTTTCAGGATTAATGGCTTTTCCCAGGAATGTAATCCTGTATATATAATCTTTGATCTTGCGCAAAAATGCAAGATATGTATCGATGTTCATTATTACTGAATCGGTTGATGCTTTGTAGGTCAGGAACAGTCCAATGGGGAACAGTATATAGGATGATGCCCACATTCCTGCAATTCCGCTTATAAGATCTTCTTCAACAAGCTTTTCACCCGATAATGAGATAACATACCAGATCACAAAGAAAAAAATCGATATTACAGCAGGAGTCCCCAGTCCTCCCTTTCTTATTATTGCGCCAAGAGGGGCTCCGAAAAAGAAGAAAATAAGGCATGCAACCGGAAGTGTAAGCTTTTTGTGCCAGTCAATTTCATATCGTTTGATAGATCTGATTTCAAATTTCAGTGACTCTATGTTATCAGTCAGAACCAGATTGGCATCTTTTAATTGTTCAATTGTTCTCGTCAGGACTATCCTCTTATCAGCAACTGAAAGAGAGTCGAAAGTTCTTTGTACGTCAAATGACTTGTTTGCAGCCGGTGATATTGATATGGCACCTTCCCTTGATTTGCCTTTTGAGCCTAGTGGTTCAACGAAAATCTTCGTCTTTGCAAAATCGGCAACCCATGAAGACTGTTTTGCAGAGTATTTCTCACCAAGAGAATCAACAAAATGGGCAAGCTGTGACATGTTCAGCATCCATGAGTTAGACGTAAACATTTCATCGCCACTGCGTTCCAGGTCGAATCCTGACAGGCCAAGTACTATTGTCTGCTCTATGAAATTATCTTTCCTGGAAGGATATCTTTTCTGATCCACACCCGGATTTTCTTCTTCCATTTCTGTGAAGGAGTAACCATTGTAAAGGGTCATTATCAGTGCTGTCTCGTCGTCTGTGACCTTTATATAGCCTGAATCGGCACAGATTACTGATATATTGCCCTTTTTGTCGCGGTGGTCATAGACAATGAGATTATCAAGACGATTGGTAAATGGATCTTTCGATGTTATTTTAATACTGAAGCCGTCTATATCGTTATTGAATGAACCGGCCTGCAGGTTAATATCAGGACGTTTGCGCCTTATATCGTAGAGCAGGAGCCTTGCCTGTTTATTTGAATAGGGGAGAACAAAATTTGAAAAAAGGAATGACACCAGTACCAGGAAAGATATCAGCATGATCAATGGTCTCATTATACGCTGAAGGGGGATCCCTGATGATTTAAGTGCGGTAAGTTCGCTGAATTCACCCATATTCCCGAATGTCATCAGCGATGCCAGCAGAATTGCAAGGGGAAGTGCTGTCGGGACAAAGGATAGTGAAAACTGGAACAAGAGTTCCGAAATTATCTCCAGATCAAGTCCTTTACCGGCAAGTTCATCGATATACATCCACAGAAACTGCAAAAGAAGGATTATAAGCACTATAAAAAATGTGAGTATCAGCGGACCGATAAATGATTTAAGTACAAATTTATCAACCTTCTTCACTGTATGGCTGAGTTTGGATGCAAAACTACTTGATTTTTGATTAAAAACATATTTATTGAGTCAGGTTATATATCAAGATGATTGCTTCGTCGCTTCGCTCCTCGCAATGAACTGGCCATTTATATCATTGCGTTATAAACTCCGGAATACAAGACTATATTGTATAATCTGTCATTGCGAGGAGCAACGCATTAGCGGTGCGACGAAGCAATCGCAATAATCATTATAAAATATTGAGTGGTTATGCGCCTATGAGCCATTATATCCCAAGGATTCTTTTCAGATCAGTGATCTGCGTATCCCACAGGGAGACAGCATCCTCTTTTTCTTCCGGTTCAGCAAAATCTGTTATGATCAGGGCCAGGCTGCCGCTGAGTTCTTCAATATTGATTTTGAATTCAAAATAATCAGACTCCTCATCATCCGCATCAAGCCATTCAAACCTGACGAATTTGTTCTCTTTAAGCGCAGCCAGTCTTGCCTTGAGTTCCGACCTGTTCCAGTAGAAAGTAAAGATATCTCCGTCCACAGTGACATTTTCAGCAAACCATTCACAAAGTCCTTCCGGTGTGCTGAGTCTCGAGAACAGGACTTTCGGAGAGCAGTTCAGAGTATATTCCAGGTCGTATTTCAGTCTCATTATGAGTTTATTCAATACTGCTATGCAATATAGAAAAAATATTATAACATAAAAATATCTTATTGTTAATTAACTTCAAACTGATTATATTTGCACCCGCATTTAATGAGGCGAGTTGATTTACAGGATGGTTTCCCGGTAGATAAGGGACCCCTACCTGGAATTGAAGCTGAAATATAAGATAATCCGCCTTCGCTAAAGCTTCGGCGGACGAAGGGCGAGATAGCTCAGATGGTTAGAGCGCATGATTCATAATCATGAGGTCCCGAGTTCAATCCTCGGTCTCGCTACCACGAAAATCAAGCAGTTATAAAGATAGTGATCATAGCTGCTTTTTTATTTGTATACATAAGTGAATGCATATAAGCGGATTTAAGGAACTTTTTAAGTGCTTCTAAGGCTGACTCCCGAACTCCTATTCCTCTCGTACTCCTCCTTCTTCTTCTCCCAAAACTCATAATAATTATTCCGGAGATGTATATAGATAGTTACTTCCTGTGTATTGCCGTTTATCTTATGTCTGATTTCATGGACATATCCCCTGTAAAAATTACCAGTTTCCTGAATAAATGGGATTTCTATTTCTTCACCAATGTTGGGAGTGACTGGCAGCTCTTTGGACATAATTATTTTGGCCAAAGAGGGGATAAGCCTGTCCCTTACCTGAAATCAGTGCTTGACCTGGATACTCCCAATGACAGCTACTATGATTATCTTAATCATTCTGTTTTTATAGGAACATTAACTTCCCCTGGACTTAAACCAGGTGAAGAACCCTAAAGAAAAAATGCCGAGGAAGAATAGTCTTTATAATTAAATGGGTTTGCTACAAGAAAGTACATAATCAACAATCTTAAAATTTTTAGGGTGAATTTTATGTCAGATTAGTCTCTTTTTCTATTGGACCATTAGGATTGTACTGGAT
>CAYNGW010000104.1:0-7281 GCA_964396955.1 uncultured Rikenellaceae bacterium
ATGATAAAAAGAAAAAAGAGAGGATATCCCGGAACAGATTTATTTTTATTTGATAGATTTTTTTTCAAATTTTGTAGCAAAGAAAGTCACACAAATATATCAATAATAATTGACTCAAGTTGCTGGTTCCGTGTTCCTGGTTTCTGGTTATCTGGTTGCAGAACAGATTGAACAAGCAACAAGCAACCAGGAACAAATAAACACTAACTTCGGTAATTATTCAAAATAAAAAAGATATTATGGTCAGTAAAAGCAAGATGAACTTTATCATTTCTCTCCAGAAAAAAAAGGCAAGGGAAGAGGAAGGACTGTATGTAATAGAGGGCGACAAGCTGGTAAAAGAATTCCTTTCAGCAAAAATTCCTGTAAGGATCTTAATTGCGAAGCCTGAATTCCTTAACTCCCTTTCACTGTTCCATAAGCAGGGGGTTGGAGAGATAATTCCGGCAACCTATGATGACCTTAAAAAGATCAGTTCACTCAAAACCCCTCATAATGCCCTGGCTGTAATCGAAATGCCGGATATAAAAATGAATACGGACAATCTGAAGAAAGAACTGTCAGTGGCTCTTGACTGTGTACAGGATCCGGGGAATCTGGGGACAATTATCAGGGCCGCTGCATGGTTTGGAATCAGAAATATTTACTGTTCAGAAAATTGTGTTGACATATACAATCCCAAAGTGATCCAGTCAAGCATGGGTGCCATACTTCATGTAAATGTATTTTATACGGAGCTGCGTAAACTCCTGGAATCAGCTTCAGACAATAAAGTCAAGATCTTCGGAGCTCTTCTAAACGGGGAATCCATCTATTCCCATCGGCTTGGCACTTGCGGGATCATTCTTCTTGGCAACGAATCGAAGGGCATTTCGGAAGATCTTCTCCCCTACATCACTGATAAGATCATGATCCCAAAAATCAGTGAAGAGACAGCAGGTATTGATTCACTCAATGTAAGCATGGCGGCATCAGTGATTTTTTCAGAATTTACGAGAAGCAGGGGAAGACAACTTTAGCGTTCAGCCTACAACGTTCAAAAGACTTATTGTTTTTTTAGTTTTATTCTTGCGGCCCAGCCGTATGAGGTTGATGTCGAGACATCCAGACCTGTAACATATTGATTCATCGGATCTAGCTGAGTATCTGATGTTTCTGAGTTTATCCTTATAATAAAATCAGGGATGTTGTCAAGATCAAAATCAATGGTATCATTAATTTCTCCGGGAATTTCGCCCCTCCAGTCAATCTGTACAAATCCGTTATTTCTCTCTTTAAGCAAACCGTCAAATACTGGTTTCCTTGTTACAATAGTGCAATTCGCCTGTATCCTTTCATAAGCAATTTCACCTCCGGTATAATTGGGATTTATTTTCATAAAAGGGAGTTTGGCAAATGACCTTGAAAAGCTGGTAAATCCGGGAAAGAAGACTAACATTAAAGATGAATGATTCTGCCATCTCAGCTTGTTTTTCTTATTGCTTCTGCAATCCTGATCCCATCGACTGCCGATGAAACAATTCCTCCTGTATAACCTGAACCCTCACCACACGGATAGAGTCCTGATATATGGATGTGTTCCATGGTATCAAAGTTACGAGGAATTCTGACTGGTGATGAAGTACGTGATTCGACACCCAGGATAACTGCCTCGTTTGTAAGATATCCCTTCATCGCTGATCCAAATTGCCTGAATCCCTCCTTCAGCCTTTGTCCCAGTGAGGAAGGCAGCCATTCATGAAGAGATGAAGGTGTAACACCGGGGAAGTATGAAACCTGAGGCAATGAGGATGATGATCTTCCTGACACAAAATCGGCCAGACGCTGTGCAGGGGCTCTTTGTGTTTTACCTCCATTTATCCATGCATCCTTTTCAAGCTCTTTCTGGAATTCAAGTCCGGCCAGTTCATTATACCGGCTGAAGTTCACCAGGTCTTCAGGTTTGATTTCAATCACAATTCCTGAGTTTGCCCAGGGCGAATTGCGTTGTGAAGGTGACATCCCATTGACAACCACTTCCTCCTGTGATGTTGCTGCTGGTACAATAAATCCGCCGGGGCACATACAGAAAGAATAAACTCCACGGCCATCTACCTGTCTTGCAATATTGTAAGAAGCTGCCGGAAGAAACTCACCCCGTGGATGTCCATGATACTGCATCCGGTCTATAAGCTCCTGAGGGTGCTCCACTCTGACGCCCATTGCGAATGGTTTCATCTCCAGCTTAACTCCCCTGATCCTGCAGATATCGATTATATCTCTTGCAGAATGTCCGGTTGCAAGAATGACATTTGAGGAAAGAAATTTTTCATTTCCTGAAGTAATAATCCCCTTCATCCTGTTGCCTTCAATGAGGAAATCCGTTATTTTTTTCTCAAGAAAGACTTGACCGCCTGCATCAGTTATAGATTTTCTTACGCTTCTGATTATTCCGGGGAGCTTATCCGTACCGAGGTGAGGATGAGCTTCATACAGGATATTGTCTTTTGCTCCGTGAAGACAAAGAAGTTCAAGTACCCGTGAATTATCGCCTCTTTTTTTTGACCGTGTATACAGCTTGCCGTCTGAATACGTTCCCGCGCCGCCTTCCCCGAAACAATAATTGCTGTCAGGATCAACAATCTGCTCCCTGCTGATCCTGGCAATATCAATTTTGCGTGCCGAAACATCCTTGCCCCTTTCAAAAATCACCGGGCGTATACCAAGCTCAATCAGGCGCAATGCAGCAAATAAACCTGCCGGTCCCGCGCCGATTATTAATACTTCTTCCTGTTTTGAGACATCTTTTGGCACAAACGGCTCCAATGACAGAACAGAGGATTCGTTCCCTGTAAAAACCTCAACGGTCAGATTTACCTTTATATTTTTTTGCCTGGCATCAACAGATCGTTTTATAATCCTTACAGCATTTATGACTGAAGGATTAACTTTTATCAGTGCTCCAGCCGTTTTACGGATGACTTTTTCGTCGGTTGCCTCTTGCGGATCAAGGCAGAGATGAACCAGTTCTGGCATTTCTATTCAAAATGAAAGGCTAGTACCCATATTTGTGACCTCATCTTCTCAATAGCGTTGCGATACTCCTGGTGGCCCGGTGCCGGGTCATCAACGAGAATATTACGGATACCATTTGACATTTTCAGCTCCACGGATAATTTAAAATACATAAGATAAAAATCGAGACCTGCACCGGCTTCAAAATAGAGATCAGGCCTTTTGATCCTGATATATACAGGTCTGTCCTCATCAAACTCTTTCTTTCCTGCCAGGTCGTAACGGTAATTCAATCCGCCCACTACGTAAGGACGCACATTATTTAATCTGTCACCCTTATATTTGACCAGCAAAGGGAACTCCATGAAGGATGATTCGAGCCTCTGCTGCTGATTAATGAGAACCTGATTTTTATAGTACCGTACATTTCTCTGGCCGAAAGATACTCCCGGAAGAAATCTGATATCAATATATTTGGATGGATGAAGGTCTGTTACGATCTGGATATTTATTCCTGGATTGAGCTTGCTTACCTCAGGATAAAGGGAATCAGCTTCAAGATATTCCTGAGAGGGGATTATATTGAAATCCATAGTGTTGAAGCCAAGGCTGAAGCCGAAATGAAGGAGCTTTTCATCATACCACGATCTGTTCATAGGCTTCTCCTTTTGTCCCGATACAGTGAAAGGGATCAACAGAAGCATCAGTGAAAATGATATGCAGAGGATCCTGTTTTTCAAGCCTTCAGGCATGGTATTTCAAGGGTACAAGATAATAAACTGCTTTAATAAATAATTATTGTCTCTGAGATTTAAACCCGGTATATATGCAGGCAATCCCACCAGTCAGCTTTTTCTGGCTGACACCGGAGAAGCCGGCGCTTTTCATTAATCCCATAAACTGCTCATTATCTGGAAATTGCATAACTGAATCCGGAAGATAGCTGTAAGCAATCCTGTTCTTTGAAAAATATCTCCCGATAACCGGCAGCAGTATTCTGAAATAGAATTTATACATCTGTCTGAACGGGAATCGTTCAGGTTTTGAGAATTCGAGCACCATTACCATTCCTCTTCCATTTAATACCCGGTTCATTTCAGAGAGCCCTTTAAGCCGGTCCGAAAAATTCCTTATGCCAAATGCCACCATTGCAACATCAAAACTATTATCGCTGAAAGGTATGTTTTCAGAATCTCCCTGGATAAGGTCAATTTTCCCGGACAGTCCTCTTTTTGTTATCTTTTTCCTTCCCAGTTCAAGCATTTTCGGAGAAATGTCTATTCCGGTTATATGCACGGGATCAAGTTTCATTGCAGCAATGGCAAGGTCGCCTGTCCCGGTCGCGATATCAAGTATCCTGGGGGTTATATGCGTTTCAGAGATTATTTTGATTGCCCTTTTCCTCCAGAAGCGATCGATACCAAAAGACAACAAGTGATTCAGAAAATCATAACGGAAAGCTATGTCATCGAACATTGATCCAATGAAAGTTTTTGTATCATGGTTCATCATTTCCGGATTCTCTCCCATGGAAAAATAAAAGGTAAAGATTCAAAATATTTCTATTTTTACAGGAGTAAATAGATAAAAATCCATGTACAAAATCATAATGATTACCGGTGCAACAGCAGGTTTTGGCCGGGCAACTGCAAAAAAATTCGCCGGAAACGGATATAATATAATCATTACCGGCAGGAGAAAGGAGCGCCTTGATGAACTTGAGAAAGAGCTTAATGCAACCGGAAAAATCAAAGTGCTGGCTCTTAATTTCGATGTAAGGAAGAGCAATGAGGTCGTATCAGTAATTGACAATCTGCCGGAGGAGTGGAAAAAGATCGATATTCTTGTCAATAATGCCGGACTGGCAGTCGGGCTGGAACGAATTGATGCCGGTATAATTGATGACTGGGAAAGAATGATTGATACAAATATTAAAGGATTACTATACGTTACAAGAGCAGTTGCTCCTCTGATGGTTGCTCGGGGGAAAGGGCACATTTTCAATATTGGATCAATAGCCGGGAAGGCTGCTTACGAGGGCGGAAATGTCTACTGTGCCACAAAATCGGCGGTAGATTCTCTTACGAGATCGATGAGAATTGATCTGCTGAAGCATAATATCAGGGTGACACAAATTGCCCCGGGAATGGCTGATACTGAATTCTCAATGGTTCGTTTTAAAGGAGATGATGAAAAGGCTAAAGCAGTCTATAAAGGTATCGATGCACTTACTGCAGAGGACATTGCAGAAGTGATCTATTTTTGTGCCACACTGCCGGATCATGTTTGCATTAACGACCTGGTTATCACTCCTACACAGCAGGCAGATGTTTTTTTCACTAATAGAAAAACTTAAGTAGGTAGGATTTAGGGGGAGAAAAACAGTGTAACTCCGTATTTTCCTCTATACAACCCGTGGTTTAAAAATTAATAAACTATCTTAAATAATGTATACTTATAATTATCTCTTTGATTTTACGAAGAATGTCTTCATGAAGATGGGATGCAGCGAAAATGATTCAAAGGTTATTGCTGAGGTATTCATAACAGCTGAAACAAGAGGTCATCCCTCACATGGGATGATAAGGATCAGGGACTATTACGAACTCTGGAAAGCGGGAAGGATAAATGTAAAACCAAATGTTAGGGTGGTGCATGAATCGCCTAGCACTGCCGTTGTTGACGGAGACAGAGCTGTAGGCATGGTGGCTGCAAGAAGATCAATGGAGATAGCAATAAGCAAAGCAGATGAGGCAGGTACCGGATGGGTGGCAACACGCAATTCAAATCATTTCGGTATTGCAGGTTTTTATTCAATGATGGCACTTGAACGTGATATGATCGGAATATGTCTCACAAATGCCAATCCTCTTGTGGCTCCTACTTTTTCGATAAGCAGGATGATGGGAACCAATCCCATTGCAGTAGCAATACCTGCGTTAAAACAGCCTCCTTTTATTGCTGATTTTGCTACAACACCTATAGCCAGGGGCAAGCTGGCAGTTGCAGAGAAGAAAGGTGAAAGAGTACCGTTAGGATTTGTCCAGGATAAAAGCGGTAAGCCATCCGATGATCCATCCATTCTGAAATCAGGCGGTTCCATGCTCACTCTCGGAGGCGACAGAGTGCATGGGAGTCATAAGGGTTACTGCCTTTCCGGAATCGTTGATATCTTTTCTGCTTTATTCAGTGGCGCCAATTTCGGACCTTTTGTACCTCCCAGCGTTGCTTACCTGCCTGTTCTCGAAAAGAAGGTTGGCGATGGCACAGGTCATTTTTTCGGTGCAATGAGAATTGATGCATTTCAACCGGCAAATCAGTTCAGGGCAAAGATGGATGAATGGATAGAGACATTCCGGGCAGCCAAACCGGCTGAAGGTCATGAACATGTACTGATACCGGGCGATCCTGAAAGGGAATCTGAGGAGAAGACAAGGAGAGAAGGGATAAGCCTGGTGCCTGCTATCAGGGAAGATCTGGTCGTGATATCTAAAGAACTCGGAATAAGTTTTGAATAAGGGGCATTCCTGAATTACATGTACCCTTCCTCCAACCCCCTTCCCTGCTTGCGCAAGGCAGGGGGCCTAAGTTATTGTAATTCAATAATTTCTCCCTCTTTGCTTTAGCAGAGAGGGGGATTAAGGGGGTGAGTACATTTAGATCCAAAGTAGGTTAGTCACTGATTCATAAAGCCCTGCTTCTTCAGGATATCAAGGAGCATCTTTGAAAAATGAACGTTATCTGCTTTTTTATACCTGACATCAGTAAATACCTGTGCCAGCGTTTCTTTATTGTTCTCTTTGACAAACTGTTGTGAGTCTGTCCTTTTCTCTTTGCTTCCGTAATACCTGTCAATATCCCCGGCGGAATAATCATGATATGTTTCCTTATGGATCACGGCTTCCAGAGGGAGTCTGTCAGCCTGTTCAGTTTTTTCGCCTGGCCAACCCAGAGTGACTGTTGTTACAGGTACGACACCTTTTGGCAGTTTCAGGACTTCGATTATCTTATCAGCCATATAGGTTGTGGTTCCAAGATAACAGATACCCAGCCCTTCAGCCTCAGCTGCAATGCAAAAAGTCTGGGCAACAAGAAGTGCATCAATTGCAGCGGTAAAAAATGACAGGAAATTATCATATCCGGGATCTGCATTCCTCTCCAGGCACCATTTATTAAATCTGTTGAAATCCGCACAGAAAGTCAAAACTACAGGAGCTTCAGTTACCATCATTTGATTGAAATGGGATGGAGCCAGCTCTCTTTTTTTACCGGGATCCCGGGTAATTA
>CAYNGW010000105.1:0-7277 GCA_964396955.1 uncultured Rikenellaceae bacterium
AGGGGGAAGCCGCGAAGCGGCAGGGGGTAAATGGTTATTCTCCGATTATTTTAACAAGTACCCTTTTCCGGCGTTTACCATCGAACTCGCCGTAGAAGATTTGTTCCCACGGACCAAAATCCATCTGGCCATTGGTTACTGCCACAACTGCTTCCCTGCCCATTAAAGTGCGCTTAATATGAGCATCAGCGTTGTCTTCAAAGCCATTATGCCTGTACTGTGAATAAGGTTTTTCAGGAGCCAGCTTTTCAAGCCATACTTCAAAGTCACTGTGCAATCCTGATTCATCATCATTTATAAAAACTGATGCAGTTATATGCATTGCATTTACAAGTATAAGACCTTCCTGAATTCCGGATTCATTCAGGCATCTTTCAACCTGTCCTGTAATATTCACAAATGCCCGGCGTGCGGGGATTTCAAACCAGAGTTCCTTACGATATGAATTCATGTGTTTTTTCCGGAAAGTTATAAGAATAAACTGGAAATACGATCTGTAAACTCATAACGTTAGTTTGTGAATCTGTAATTTATTATTGTCCAGTCATTTTACTAATTTTGGTTAACATATTTATAGTTGATACCATATATCTGGTAAAGCATACCATTGCACCGTTGTACCGTTGTACCGCTGTACCGTTGTACCGCTATTTAAACCACTCATCATTAAAATTCACCAGATAAACCCTGTCAGTTGATCTTGTTAATGCTGTATAAAACCACCGGAGGTAGTCAATTGTGATCTCATTCCGGTTGAACATCCCCTGGTCGATAAATACTCTCTCCCACTGACCTCCCTGCGCCTTGTGACAGGTGACAGCATAAGCGAATTTGATCTGGAGGGCGTTGTACCATGGATCCTCCCGCACTGCCTGGTATTGTTTCCTCCTCGTTCTTATGTGAACATAATCGGTAAGGATACTCTGAAAGAGCTCACGGTTCTTCTCTGAAGGCAAGGCAGGAGTATCAAGATGCAGGACATCCATCATAACTTTTGACTCAACTTCGAAATCATAATCCGGGAAATAAAGTTCCATTTCCGCGAATTTGAATCCGTACCGTTCCTCATATTTCCTTATTTTCCTGACCTCAGCAATGTCGCCATTTGCAATAAATCCCGGACCTTCCTCATCTTCCTCCACCAGGAAATAATTGTTTTTCACCACCATAACCATATCACCCGGACTGATCTCCTCTTCTCTGAAAAAGATCCTGTTCCGTATTCCCTGGTTGTATCGATTAGCCTGTTTGTTAGAGTTAACCAGAATAATCGTCCCTTCCAGTCCGCAGGTTCCGTATGATGCTGAGAGTTCATCAATAAGCCCCTCACCGCCCAATCTGATAACATCCTTATAATTTATGCAATCGAGTGACGGATGAACAAGGTCATTTTCAGCTATTTGCAACCTCACTTTTGTAGCATTCATCAGTACGCCGGATGTCTCGCTCTGCCTGACCACTTGCTTCAGCTCAGAGCTTCGGAGCGCGAAACCGTATTCCTGAAGTGCATTGAGGTCAAGCGCAGGGCTAAGGGCTGATCCAACAGGAGGCAGCTGGGCGGAGTCACCTACAAGTATCAGCTTGCAGTCGGTTCCTGAATAAACGTATTCCAGAAGATCATCAAGCAGTTTTCCGCTTCCGAACAGGGAAGTGTCGGAGGAGATATTTGAGATCATAGATGCCTCATCTACAATAAAATAAGTATCCCTGTGCAGGTTCCTGTCGAGGATAAAACTGCCCATACCGTCCTTTGAAGATTTCTGACGGTAGATCTTCTTGTGAATGGTAAACGCCTGTTTCCCCGAATAGGATCCAAGCACCTTGGCAGCCCTTCCGGTGGGAGCCAGCAGTACCGATTTCATCCTCAGCAAATCCAGTGTTCTTACAATTGAGCTGATGACGCTTGTCTTGCCGGTTCCGGCATAGCCTGTAAGAAGAAAAATGACATCATTGTTATTTTCTGTGATATATAATGCGATCTTCTTCAGTGCTTCCGACTGGTCATCTGTCGGAATGTTTCCAAGGTTCTTGCAGAGATTGTTATATATTATTGTATCGCGCATTTACATTTTTTAACCGCAAAGAACGCAAAGATATTGCAAAGTACGCAAAGAAGGTCTTGCCCGATCAGAGTTTAATAACATATTGTTATATTTGTTTACAAATTAAACCGGTCAGATGCCTTTTCTGGAGCTGTTTGATGAGACGCTTGACATAAACTCGACTGAGAACTATGAGCTGTCGGTGCAGATGAGCCGTGACGGATTTGCCTTCACTCTACTCGATACTCTCAGAAATAAATATGTTCTGCTGCGGTCGCATGATCCGGATGATAATAAATACCTGGCACCTGACAGGATTGACGAGATCATCAGCAGGGATGACTTCCTGACGAAGCGCTATAAAAAAGTGAATATTGTCATTCCGTCACCCAGATTCACCCTTATCCCCGCTCCGCTTTACGACCCCGGTAAGAAAGAAGAGTATTTTATCTTCAATCATATCAAGGAAGATAGTGACCATATCCTTGTCAACAAGATTGCTGATCCGGATGCATATGTTGTTTTTTCTGTTACAAAACCGGTTATTGATATTTCGTCCCGTTTTTATCCGTCAATCCATCCTCTTCATCATACAAAACCCCTGATGAGCCAGCTTTCACGAAACAGCAGAAGCATTGACGGCTTTTATATACATATCCATGTTGAAAGAGAATTTTTCAACCTGTTCGTGTTTGACCACAACATTTTGAAATTCAGCAATACCTTTAATTACAGGAACATCTCCGACATTCTCTATTTCACTCTTAATGTCTTTAAGAACATAGGTATCAGCCATGATGAAACTGTTTATTTCAGCGGAATGACTGAAAAATTTGATGACCTTTATTCAAATTTTGCCATGTATATAAAGGATCTGAAGTTCACTGGTCCTACAGGCAGTTTTACTTTCAGTTACGTATTCAACGACATAGAGCTTCACAGGTTCATTAATCTTTTCACTGCAGCCACTTGCGAATAATCGGGGGAAAATACAGGGGAAGAAGGATTGTTCCGCCTTCCGGTTTTAAAGCAAGGCCTACCACTGATTTTGCACGGGAAGGCCTGTTCAATATTCTCAACAACAGAATTGATTTTGAAGCTGTCAGCGTCCTTGATCTGTTTGCCGGGACAGGAAGCATAAGCTATGAGTTTGCATCACGGGGAGCTCGTGAAGTTCATCTTATTGAACAGGATATGAAACATATTTCAGGTATTAAACGTATAATAAAAGATATAGGGTTTAATAACATAAGGGCGATACATATAGATGTGAGGGCTTATTTAAAGACCTGCTCTGTAAAATATGACATTGTTTTTGCTGATCCTCCCTATGATCTGCCGTGGCTGGACGAAATCCCCGATCTTGTTACAGGATCAGGAGTAATGAAAGAGAATGGTTTCTTTATACTTGAACATCCCAGGGATATGAGCTTCATTGCCCATAAATTGTTTTTCGAACATCGTAATTACGGGGGAGTGAATTTCAGCTTCTTCAGGCCGTTTTAGGATCACTCGTACATAATCTTGGGATATTTTAATGACTTTCCAACATAAAAACTATAAAACAAACACGTATGGTGATAAAACCAGCAGAAAAAATTTGTTTTAATTATCAGTGTTTAATAATTTTACGGTCGGGTAGCTCAGACGAATAAATCGTATTCTGATGAAAAAGAATCTTTTCATAATTGAGTTAATAAAAAGTCCTCCTTTTCTGATATTTATTATACTGGTTCTGGCCATAACAGTTGGAGTGATCCTGGCCAACAGGAGGGAAAAGGTTGTTCAGATGAAGGAGGATGTCCTATATATCCAGCCAAAACAGGCTGAACAGGAATAAGCCTTCAGTGCGCCAGTTGTTTCCGCCAGCACTCCTGCCCCACTTCCACACATCACCCATGCCATACTGGCACAGGTTAAGGATTATATCCCGGTTCTGTTTCTTAAGTATCTCACTGATAAATATATATGGCTTTTACAATTCGGCAAGGGAATCGTTCGGAGCTATTCCGGACTTTTCTGAGGCTATAAAGTATGATTCGGGATTCATCCAGGTATATGAGAACAGAGGAGTGACAAAATATTATCCCGGGGATTTCATAGGGGCTCTTGATGATTTCAACAGGGTAATTGATTCCTGGTACAGTGGAAGAAAGTCTAAAAGTAAAGCTTATTTCCGGCGCGGACTTGTAAAGATTGATATGGGCGACAAGGAGTGCGCATGTGCCGATCCGGGCAGATCGGTAAAGATGGGGTATGTCAAGGCTTCTGACGTATGGAAAGTGATTTGTGAATAGCGGTGCGGACGGGGCTCGAACCCGTCCCGAGTACTCGGGATGACAGGCCGATATTCCGTTTAAGGTTTAAGGGACAGGAAGGAGTCTCTGTTCTTTTGTCTTTTAAGGAATCTTTCCCTGATGATGGCCTCTCTTTTCGTCAGATAATCTTCAGAATAGAATAATTTCCATGGGCGCTTTTTTGCGCTATACCTCGTTCTGCCTTCATTATGCTCAAGTAACCTCCTTTCCAGGTTACTCGTATAACCAATATAGAAGGAGTGATCAAGCTGACTCTGAAGAATATAGACAGTATATACCATAAAAAAAGGGAAGCAGTTCTTCCCCTCAGTTTGCGGTGCGGACGGGGCTCGAACCCGTGACCTCCGGCGTGACAGGCCGATATTCTAACCAACTGAACTACCGCACCATCATTTTATGCAATGCAAAAATAATCAAATTTTCTTTATCCGGAATAATTGAAATGAAAATTACAGGCTCCTTCTGTGTTAAGCTGATCCTCCCTGCTGTCAATATAGTCTAAAATGATCTTTTTCAGGATATTAGCAAACTTAATGCCGTGTATTTCTTCCTTGGGAAAGGAATGCCAGGTGGCTTTGAGAGATCCTCTGGCGATTCTCGACATCTCCCCTCAGGGGGAAGAGAAAATCAGATTAATTAACCTAAGTTGCTACTTATTTAAGTTTTCATTAAAAATCTGATTAACGAATGATGATTAACGATTTTAGAATTAAGAAGTTGAATACATATAATAATGATTATCAATAGTATAACAAAATGAGCCCTTTCTTCTTAAATCAAAAATCCTTGTTCCTTGTTCTTAAATCTACTCTTTTCTTAAACCTAGCAACTTGAGTTAATTAATAAAGTTGGAAAACAGACTCTTATTTTCTTAACAACCAATGCCCTATAATATTTATTTTGTGTAATTTTATATACCCCCGTATGAAGAAAGTCAGACAAAAGAATTATATACTTGTGATTGATTTAATTACGAGTTATCAGCTTTTGGGACTGACGGGGCAGTGCTGTATTAAGACACAAGAAACAAGATAAAATAAACAAGATAAAATGAAGAGTATATGATGGTTGAAAAAGGAAAGAATGATGAATAGTAAATTTCATTTACTTTTATTATCAATTAAGAAATAATAATCTTATTAAAATCATATCACAATAAACTTAAAAAGCTTAATTTTAACTGAAAAATAATTACTCGTGCCAGTGCACCGTGTACATTGTACAGTGTACTTTATTAATTCTCGCTGCAAAAATGAAGAAGAAAATTATTCTTAAAAGGATTTTCCATCATGATGAATGGAGGTATGGCATTTTTTCCGATTATGATAATGAAATTAATGCCGTGGTAAGATCAATAACCGGTGCAACATACAGCAATACAAATAATTGCTGGCATGTTGCCTGTGACGAAACATCGCTTAAGAACATCCTTTATTCTTTAAAGGATATTGCTGATATTGATATTTCGGCGATTTCACTGCCGTCAGAAAAGAGAAAGAGTCCGGCAGGAAAGTCTCCGGAGCTTCAAATGCCTGTGGATAAGGAGAATGATCATGAGGTATCCGGAGGATTCAGTTTTCCTGTCACAATCAGGCATGTGTCAGGTGATCATGATAAGACGGGAAGTTATGATTCCGTGAGTTTTTCTATCAATGAATCAGACAGCAGGCTTATTATCAAGTTTCTTGGCCGGTATGATCGTGACTGGATCAGGGAATTAAAGAGTTACGGCAAGGTATTTTATGATGCGAACCGTGGGGAATGGTCCTTGGTGTGGTCGCAGATCACTGTGGATTCTCTGGCTGATTATTTTATGTCGAGAGGGATCAATGTGAAGGTTGAGAAGGCGGGTGTTTCTGAGGAAGTCAGGGAGAAGCGCAATGAAAGGGGTTCTGAGGTAAGGGAACGTATGCTCATGATGGAAGCGGTGGAAGGTATTGAGAATGTAAGGAGGTATTTGGATGAGAACCGTTACAGTGTCAGAACTGTGGAAGCGTATATTGCTTTACTTGAATTATTCTTCAAATATTACAACAATATATTGCCTGAGGAGATCACGGAGGGTGATATTTCGGATTTTTTCCATGATTTCATTTTTTCGAACAAGTATTCCTCGTCGTATCAGAATCAGATGATTTCGGCGATCAAATTGTTTTACAATCTGAACAGGAATGGTAAGGTAAATGCATTAAAGCTGGGTCGTCCTCGCAGGGGTCGTTCGTTACCGAAGGTATTTTCGAAAGAGGAAGTTAAGCGGATTTTGAATTCTCCTAATAATTTAAAGCACAAGCTTTTGTTATGGATGATTTACTCATGCGGATTAAGGCGCAGTGAGGTAACGAATATCAGGTTGAGGGATATTGACAGGGAGCGGCGCATTTTGAATATTATTGAAGCCAAGGGTATGGTTGACAGGATAGTTCCTGTTTCGGACAAGGTATGGGATAAGATTGACGAATATAAAGAGAGTTACCGGCCAGTGATATATTTATTTGAAGGTCAGGCAGGAGGCAGGTATTCTTCGGAGAGTGTATACAGGGTTTTCAAGGGAGCGTTGCGGAAGGCAGGTATAAATAAGGAAGTAGGAGTTCACAGTTTAAGGCACAGTTACGCAACGCACTTGCACGAGAGTGGGCTGGATATCAGGTACATACAGGAGTTACTGGGTCATAAAAGCACCAGGACCACAGAGATATACACTCATGTTAGTCGTCGTAATCTGGCGATAGTAAGGAGTCCGATTGAGGATATGGATTTAATGTGAAAAGGGTTATAAAGGGTACAAGGTACAAAATTGACAAAACATAACATTATCTACCCATTTTTATACTTATTAAGTAATTTTATTACTCATATAAACGAGTTGAACTAAACCGACAAATGTCGGTAGATATAATCGAAATTTTTTAATTTGTAT
>CAYNGW010000106.1:0-7165 GCA_964396955.1 uncultured Rikenellaceae bacterium
TGAAACAGAATATATTGATGCCTATAATGACTTTTATGACAAGATTTTATCATAGTTCAATAATATCCGGCAGATCATTTTATTATCAAAAAACTTTTTCCCTGGCAATTTTTGCAGGGATATTGATTTATTTTAGTTCATGCGAGGAAGATGGAACCATAATTGGCAAAAAGTTATTGCCGGGAAGCGATTTTATCTCTATGTATTCCACAGATACCTTAAGTATCATGTCCTATACAATGTATTCCGATTCCCTCGAATCCGATAATCCCGAATATGCATATATGGGACAGATTTATGATCCGTATTTCGGTACAACAACCGCAGAATTTGTTTCACAGATAAGATTATACGATACATTGGGCAGCGGTGATTACACAGTAGATTCCGTTAAGCTGATTCTTACATTTGAAGAAGTATCAGGCGATACATCTGCAGGTCACATCATAAGGCTGTCAGAAATAGCAGAAGAAATATTTACCAACTCAACCTATTATTCCAGCCAGGAGGTCCTGCTTACAGGAATCTCTGTTGAGGCTGTATTACCCGTTTTAAGATCCGATACTGTTAATACGGTTACACTTGATCTTCCCCTTTCGTTTGGAGAATATATCATACGCGACAGGACAAAGCTGTTTTATAGTGAAAATGATGATGAACCTGATTTCCGTTCCTATTTTAAAGGTTTGTATTTCCAGCTAATATCAGCAGGAAATCCTGCCTTTATTAAATTAAGTCTTTCAGCGCCAGATAATTATAGCACATATAAGCATATTTTGACTGTGTACATGCATAAAGCAGATACAATTAATTCACAAATAACTCTTATACTGGACGCCAAGTACAAAAACGCTGCTTTCAATAAATTTAAGCATGACTACAGCACCGCAGAAGCCGGTAAAAGAATTGTACATATCAATGACGGAATAAAAGACACACTGTCATATGTTCAATGCCTGAACGGGGTTTACACAAAGTTTGTCCTGCCGGGTCTGGAAGATATTAAAAACGATACTTCACTTTCAGAAATATATATAAATAAAGCCAGGATCATCTGTCCTGTACAATATGACGGCAATGCATATATTGGTTCATCTTTCCCGCCGCAATTATTTATGGGATATTATAATAATTCCGGAGAAAGGTATATTATGCCTGATTATTCCCCCTATAACTCTTTCTTTGACGGAGTTGTGGATACTACCGCTGGGAATTACAGCTTTAATATACCTTCCTATGTACAACTTTTCCTGGATGATTCTACAGGCATATATAAACCGGAATTTCAACTGGCTCTTCCTGAAGGCTCCGTCCAGAATGCAATCCTGAAAGCAAACAGCAGCAATTCCCCTGTAAAATTTGAATTAACCTATAGCAGGTTCTGAATATTCCGATCAATTTATCTAAATTTGTATCCGGTTTTCTAAAATAGACACTATGTGCGGAATTATTGGTTATATTGGTTCCAGGCCTGCCCGCCAGATAATTATTAACGGGTTAAAGCGCCTTGAATACCGCGGATATGATTCAGCAGGACTTGCGCTTGTAAACGGTGATACCAGAATCTTCAAATGTAAAGGCAGGGTCATGGATCTTGAAGAAATGGTAAACAAATCAAATTTTGACGGAACCACCGGAATGGGGCATACCAGGTGGGCAACTCACGGAGAACCAAACGAACTGAATGCACATCCGCAGATATCTTACAAGGGTAATTTCATTGTTGTCCATAACGGCATTATTGAAAACTACGCCCTGCTTAAAAAACATCTCCAGGGACGGGGAATAACTTTCACCAGCCAGACCGATACCGAAGTGCTGGCCAACCTGATGGATCATCTGTACATAGAGGGAGATCTTACAGCAGAACAGGCAATTACAATGGCCCTGAACAGGGTTGAAGGTGCCTACGGACTTGTGATCATCTGTACAAAAGAACCTGACAGGCTCTTTGCAGCTAAAAAGGGGAGTCCTCTTGTTATTGGAGTCGGAGATGGAGAGAACTTCATCGCATCCGATGCTACCCCTATTGTTGAATATACTCAAAGGGTAATATATCTGAATGATGATGATATAGCTATTATTAAAAAAGATGAGCTTGTTCTTAAAACTATAAAGAGTACAATGATTAAACCTGAAGTCACGGAAATTGACCTTAAGATAGGAGAAATTGATAAAGAGGGATTCGCACATTTCATGCTCAAGGAAATATTTGAGCAGCCAAGGGCAATTCATGATACTTTCAGAGGAAGAGTGCTACCTGACCATTCCGGTATTATGCTTGGAGGATTGCATGATGTGCTGGATACATTGTCAAACGCTGAAAGAATGATCATTGTAGCCTGCGGGACTTCCTGGCATGCCGGACTCCTTGGAGAATACCTTTTTGAGGAATATGCAAGGATTCCGGTTGAGGTTGAATATGCTTCAGAATTCAGATACAGGGATCCAATAATTAATAAAGGCGATATTGTAGTTGCTATAAGTCAGAGCGGAGAGACAGCAGATACTCTTGCTGCGGTAAAGCTGGCAAAAGAAAAAGGAGCCAAGGTGGTTGGTATCTGTAACGTGGTGGGAAGCAGCATCCCGCGTGAAACTGACGCCGGAGTCTACACACATGCAGGACCTGAGATCGGTGTGGCTTCAACAAAAGCATTCACTTCCCAGATCACTGTACTGGCAATGATGGCCTTTGAGATAGGGCACCTGAAAGGCGTTATTTCAGATTCTTTATTTAAAGAACTCATTACTGAACTTGTTTCCATTCCCGGTAAAATTGAAAAAGCCCTGCTAGTAAATGACAAATCACTGGAGCTGGCTGAAATCATCAAGGATACACATAATGCTATTTACCTGGGAAGAGGTTACCTGTTCCCGGTAGCTCTTGAGGGTGCACTCAAGCTGAAGGAGATTTCCTATATTCATGCCGAGGGATACCCCGCAGCCGAAATGAAACATGGGCCCATTGCCCTTATTGATGAAAATATGCCGGTAGTCGTTGTCGCAACAAAAGATGACACTTATGAAAAGATCATTAATAACATCCAGGAGATTAAAGCAAGAAAGGGAAAGGTTATTGCGATCGTAACAGAAGGGGATCAGATAATCAGCAAAATGGCTGATTATGTGCTTGAGGTTCCTGAAACACTGCCTGTCTTTTCAGCTCTTCTTGCGGTCATTCCTCTTCAGCTGCTGTCATACCATATTGCTGTCCTGAGAGGATGCAACGTGGATCAACCAAGAAATCTTGCCAAATCAGTTACTGTTGAATAAAATACCCGGACAAAATAATTATATTTATGGGAGGAAGATACAGGAAACTCAAAAGCGATGAGATCCGGTCACTGCTGTCAAACGGCTGCAGCTGTGAAGACTGGGGGAAAATATCAGTGCTTGAAGGATTCAATCCTCTGCAATGTAAAAATGTAATCTTTTCCGGTAACATTAAACTGGGCATTTTCGATAAGCCCTTCATGGATGAGTCGGGTGTGAGCACACCGGGAGGGATACTGAATGCAAGGCTTCATAACTGTACTATCGGATCAAATGTGGTTATAAATAATATAGGTGAGTATATTGCCAATTATGATATTGAGGATGGAGCTGTAATCAAAAACTGCGGTAAGATACATACCGAGGGCATATCTGAATTCGGTAACGGGACACCCGTTGCCGTTCTGAACGAAACAGGTGGCAGAATGGTCAGGATATGGGATCGCCTTTCAGCTCATGAAGCATATATTATCGCCCTGTACCGTCATCGCAGCAACGCTATAAAGATCATTGAAAAGATGATAAATGATTATTCAGAATCGGTAGCGTCAAATACGGGTAAAATAAGCGGGAATTCCAGGATATTCAACTGTAGCAACATAAGAAATGTAAAGATTGGTCCGTACAGCCGCATTGAAGGCGCAGTAAGCCTGAATGAAGGATCTGTGAACAGCTGCAAGGAAGATCCCGTATATATAGGGCCGGGAGTGATAATGGAACATTTTATTGTCTGTTCAGGAGCAATAATAACCGAATCAACCCTCATCGATAAATGTTTTATAGGCCAGGGATGTGTTCTTGGGAAACACTATTCAGCCGAAAATTCGCTTTTCTTTGCCAACTGCGGAGGATATCATGGCGAAGCATGTTCAATTTTTGCAGGACCTTATACTGTTACGCATCATAAATCAACACTGCTTATTGCCGGGATCTTTTCGTTTATGAATGCCGGAAGCGGATCGAATCAGAGCAACCATATGTACAAGCTCGGGCCGATCCACCAGGGTATTATGGAACGCGGTTCAAAAACAACCAGCGATTCCTACCTGCTGTGGCCTGCACGTATCGGACCATTCACCCTGGTAACGGGACGTCATTATAAGAATATGGATACGTCGTCCCTTCCATTCTCATATCTCATTGAAAGCAATGATGAAAGCATACTGGTTCCTGGTATAAATCTCAGGAGCGTCGGTACGATAAGGGATGCACAGAAATGGCCGTTGCGCGACAGAAGAAAAGATCCGGTGAAAATTGATCAGGTCAACTTTAACCTGCTGAGTCCCTATACTATACGCAAGATGTTCGAAGGAAGGGATCTTCTTGGTAACCTTAAATATTTATCTGGATCAGTTTCTGCTACCTATACCTATAAAAACATGCTGATAAAAGGAACGTCCCTTGAAAGGGGAATTGAGCTTTATCAGACCGGCATAAATAAATTCCTCGGTAATTCCTTAATAAAAAGGCTTGAAAAAAACGATCTGAAAACAACAGCTGCGTTACGAAAGAGGCTTGCTCCTGATAAGAAAATGGGTTCAGGAGAATGGGTGGATATTGCCGGGCTCATTGCTCCCAAGCAGGCGGTTGACGACCTTCTTGATGGTATTGAATCAGGGAAGCTTAAGAAAATTGAAGATGTTGAGGATGCTTTCAGGGAAATGCATAAGTCTTACTATGACTGGGAATGGACATGGTCATGTGAAAGGATCGAAGAAGAAGAAGGTAAATCAGTTGATAAATTCACTGTGGCCGATGTAATCAGGATCGTTAAAAGATGGAAGAAAAGCGTGGTCGATCTTGATAAAATGCTCTATGATGATGCGCGTAAGGAATTCACTTTATCATCTATGACAGGATTTGGCATTGACGGAGGTGACGAGGTTAAAAAACTCGATTTTGAACAGGTAAGAGGCGAATTTGAATCAAATACTGTTGTTGCCGCAATCCAGGATCATATTAAGAAGAAATCAATCCTGGGAGACAGCCTTATCAGCAGGCTGCAGAAGATAAAATCATAAAGCTTTATCTTCCGGAATACATTGAATCATAATACTTGCTGTAATCGCCGGAGATTATATTTTCAAGCCATTTGCTGTTTAAAAGATACCAGTCAACTGTCTTTTCCAGCCCTGTTTGGAAGCTCGGTATCGGCGACCACCCAAGCTCCTTCTGAAGTTTTGACGAGTCAATAGCATATCTAAGGTCATGACCCGGACGATCCTTTACAAATGTTATAAGTTTCTCAGAGGTTCCTGCCTGACGATCCAGCTTTCTGTCCATTATCATGCAAAGCAGCCTGATGAGGTCAATATTCTTCCATTCATTATTGCCTCCGATGTTATAGGTTTCTCCGGTTTTTCCGCGATGGAAAATAAGATCTATTGCAGACGCATGATCTTCAACATACAGCCAGTCGCGTATATTCTCTCCCTTTCCGTATACCGGCACCGGCTTTTTGTTTTTAATATTGTTGATTGCCAGGGGAATCAGCTTTTCAGGGAACTGGTTAGGGCCATAGTTGTTTGAACAGTTTGAGATTACAACAGGTAATCCATAAGTGTGATTATAAGCCCTTGCCATATGGTCGGAGCTGGCTTTTGAAGCAGAATAAGGACTTTTGGGATCATAGGCAGTCTCTTCCGTAAACATTCCGGTATTTCCGAGCGATCCGTACACCTCATCAGTCGAAATATGATAAAAGAGTCTCCCCTCGTAAGATTTTTTCCAGCATTCCAGTGAGGCATTAAGAAGATTTACTGTCCCAACAATATTGGTGGAGACGAATTCATCAGGTCCGGTTATTGACCTGTCAACATGCGATTCAGCTGCAAGATGGATAATTCCGTCAAACCGGTATTGACTAAAAAGATCAGCAACCGATTTTTTGTCCACGATATCGGTTCTTTCAAAAACATAATTTTCTTTTTTCTCAATATCCTTAAGATTCTCCAGATTGCCGGCATAGGTAAGTTTATCTGCATTCACTATCCGGTAAACGGGATAATTTCTGACAAACCTTCTTACTACATGAGATCCAATGAATCCTGCTCCGCCGGTTATTAGAATTGTTCTTGTGAATTTCATGATTACATGTTTCTCTTTCTGATGTTATTTTCCCAGGCCCAGGCAGTCTTCATTGCTTCATCCAGGGTGCTTAGAGCTGCCCAGCCAAGCTCTTTATTGGCAAATGAGGGATCAGCCCAGATCTTCTCAATATCTCCGGCTCTTCTCCCTGTGATTTTATAATTCAGCTTTTTACCGGAAACACGTTCAAAGGATTTAATCGCCTCAAGCACTGAAACTCCCTTGCCTGTTCCCAGATTAAAGACTTCATAGTTCTTCCTGTTTTTCTTTTCGATCAGTCTCTTTACTGCAATTACGTGTGCTTTAGCCAGATCCACCACGTGAAGATAATCCCTGATACATGTACCATCTGGGGTATTGTAATCGTTTCCGAAGACTTTCAGTTCCTCCATTAATCCGTAAGCTGTCTGAGTAATAAAAGGCACAAGATTTACCGGAACGCCACGGGGAAACTCTCCAATCAGTGCTGATGGATGTGCTCCGATCGGATTGAAATACCTTAATGAAATTGCTTTGATGTTCGCGTCTGCTGAAACTGTGTCCATGATAATCTCCTCACCGATCTGCTTTGTGTTCCCATAGGGGGATATTGCCGGCTGAATTGGTGCATCTTCAGTTACCGGTAATTTTTCAGGCTGACCGTACACTGTGCATGATGAGGAAAAAACCATGTACGGGATGCTGTATTGTTTCATTGCATCAAGAATATTCATCAGGGAAACCAGGTTATTCCTGTAATATTCAAGAGGTTTATTAACTGACTCACCCACAGCTTTATATGCTGCAAAGTGAATAATTCCGGCTA
>CAYNGW010000107.1:0-7080 GCA_964396955.1 uncultured Rikenellaceae bacterium
TGATAAGAAAACTGACGGCACATATGATCTTGCAAGGGAGGGAGGTCATTCCGAATACAGGATACTCCATCATAAAGACAAAACAGGAGAGGCCATCCAGAAAACTCTGATGAAGAGGGTAAAGAAAGATACAAACATCGATATTTATGAACAGCATTTTGCTATAGAACTATTAACCCAGCACCATCTGGGCGAAATTGTCAAACGTAATTATCCTGATATCAAATGTTTCGGAGCTTACGTAGCCGACCTTGTGAACCAGAAGGTTATAGCATTCCTTTCAAAGGTTACGGTTGTGGCAACCGGGGGTATAGGCAATGTTTATCTTACAACCACAAACCCGGAAATTGCAACCGGAGATGGCATTGCAATGGTTTACAGGGCAAAGGGAACAATTGAGAACATGGAATTTATTCAGTTTCACCCGACATCACTCTACGATCCGAAAGCCAGACCCTCTTTCCTGATAACCGAAGCCTTAAGGGGATTTGGGGCTGTCCTGGAAAATATGCAGGGTGAAAAATTCATGAACAGGTACGACAGCAGGGGATCTCTTGCACCCAGGGATATAGTTGCAAGAGCTATCGATAACGAAATGAAAATATGGGGTGACGATCATGTCTGGCTTGATTGCACACACCTTAATCCGGAAGGACTTAAGGATCATTTTCCAAATGTATATCAACATTGCCTGGCAAAAGGAATCGATATAACAAAAGATATGATACCTGTTGTCCCATGTGCCCATTACTCGTGCGGTGGTATTAAAGTGGATCAGAACGGCCGGTGCAATATTGACAGGCTTTATGCCCTCGGCGAGGTTTCATCCACAGGCTTGCATGGTGCAAACAGGCTTGCTTCAAATTCGCTCATAGAAGCGGCAGTATATGCGCACAGAGCCGCAATGCACGCAGGTAAGCTGCTGAAAGAGCTGACATTCGAGGAAAAGATACCGGAATGGGACTATAAAGGCACAACACATCTCGAGGAAATGGTTCTTATCACTCAGAGCATCAAGGAGGTTCAGATGATCATGAGCAATTATGTCGGGATCGTAAGATCGGACCTGAGGCTTGAGAGAGCAATGGTGCGCCTTGAAATTCTCTACCAGGAGACGGAGAGCCTTTACAAACGCTCTCTTATCTCAAAAAAGATATGTGAAGTGAGAAATCTTATCAATGTAGGATATATAATAATTAAGCATGCAATGGGCCGTAAGGAAAGCATCGGCCTTCATTACTCAATTGACTATCCGAAAAAAGCAGACACCAAACCCTGAACTCTGAACCCGATTTTTTCATGAACCATCTTGAGTCTTCATTTAACGGGGAAAATGCTTTCTGGAGATATCTTGTTATGCTGGCAGCACTCTTTGCTGCCACAAATACTGTCGGCGGTATCCCATTGATTATTGCAATGGGAATAAGATCAGCTGCCGACCCTCAAATAATTGCCCGGCTGGCAGAAAATCCAAACGACCTGAGTATCCTGGGTTTGGATCCGAACGTGTCCCTGTTGACAATGCTCTTCCCGTTCCTGATCGGGCTGGCCGCTTTTATTCTGCTGATTAAACCGTTGAATGAAAGGAAATTGAATCACATTATTAACGGCACAGATTCATTCAGATGGAACAGGTTCTTTATTTCAGGACTGGTCTGGCTTATCGTCTCCGCAATATACCTGTTTGTTTATCTTAAGATTGATCCCATGAATTTTGTAATAAACAACAGGTCGCTTACGCTTATTCCCCTCGTTATTATCTCCGTCTTATTTATTCCTTTCCAGGCTGCTTTTGAAGAAATACTCTTCAGAGGCTACCTGATGCAGGGATTCACTTTACTTGTAGGGAACAGGTGGTTCCCGCTTATCATGACATCAGTGTTTTTTGCACTTATGCATATTCTGAATCCGGAAGTCAGGGAATTCGGATTCCTGGCAATGATGCCTCAGTATTTTTTATTCGGCCTGATATTCGGCATTATAACTATACTTGATGATGGCATTGAAGCAGCAATGGGTGCCCACGCGGCAAATAATGCCTTCCTGTGTATCATGGTTACGAATAAATCTTCAGCACTGCAGACTCCCGCACTTTATGAACAGCTGGAAATAAGCCCCTGGGCTGACCTTGCAACAATGCTGCTCATGGGGATACTGGTAATTTTTATTTTGAAAATTATCTTCAGATGGGAAGATTTTTCTGTTCTCTTTGGGAAGGCAGCAGGGAAAAATCCTGCAGCTCAGATGCCATAAACTGAAGTTTTCTCGCTGGTCCTGAAATCACCCCATTTCTTCCTGATATCCTCAAGAATGCCTTTGATTTCATCTACATCAAGGCTGGTCAGCAGTTTAAGCCTGGTCTCTTTAAAGCGGGGCAAACCTTTAAAATAGTTTGAAAGGTGACGGCGCATTTCATAAATAGCCCGCGGACCATCCTTGAACTCGAGCGATTTTTCGAGATGGAAAAGAGCAAGATCGGTCTTTTCATTTACGGAAGGTTCGGGAAGCAATTCCCCGGAATCAAGATAATGCCTGATATCCCTGAATATCCATGGTCTTCCGACCGATGCACGCCCTATCATTATTCCGTCAACGCCATAACGGTTGAACATCTCCTTTGCCTTTTCAGGACCATCAACATCGCCATTGCCTATAACCGGGATCTTAATCCCCGGATTATTCTTTACATCGCCGATAAGTGTCCAGTCGGCAACACCTTTATACAACTGCACCCTCGTCCGCCCATGAATAGTAATGGCCTGGATACCTGCATCCTGGAGCATCTCTGCAACCTCAACTATATTCCTGCTTTCATCATCCCAGCCAAGCCTTGTCTTGACTGTAACGGGAAGCTTCACAGCTTTGACGATGGCAGCAGTCATTTCAATCATCCCCGGGATATTTCTCAGCATGCCTGCGCCGGCGCCCCTGTTGGCGATCTTTTTTACAGGACATCCAAAGTTGATGTCAATAAGCTCGGGCCTGGCATCTTCAGCTATCAGCGCTGCTTCCACCATGGCACCGGTCAGATGACCATAAAGCTGGATCCCGATAGGTCTTTCAAAATCATAAATCCCGAGTTTCCGGACACTCTTCTCGCCATCTCTTATAAGTCCGTCAGATGAGATGAATTCAGTATACATGAAATCTGCTCCGTTCATCTTGCAGACCATGCGGAAAGAAGGATCCGTTATATCTTCCATGGGAGCAAGGAACAATGGATGATCACCCAACGATATGTTGCCTATTTTCAAATCTGATAACTGAATAACTGGTTGGCTGAAATAAAAATCCTGTTAAGTCCGGAGGGCATTTTCAGTCCTGGAGGCGTCTGTCCTGTCAATTTCATTTTTCCTGTAAAAATAAACCAGTCCGTAATCTTCACACTCTTTCTTTCTTACATCTTCAGGAAGGGAGCCATATGCTGCCTCAACTTCATTCCATATATCAAGAATTATATTGTCAGCCTCCCTCCTCATATCACATATCCTTTCAGTGTAATCCATGGTTTTCTTGGCGAGTGTCTGATGAAAATTGGATGCTTCAAGGAAATTTTCAAATCTGACCTTTACGACTGCAATCGTCGGATTTGTTATCGGACTTCCCCCTTTACGTATCCTGAACTCTTCACCTTCAATAATTCTGCGTCCCCAGCTGATAAGTTCATTCTCAGTATTAAGCGCCGGCACTGTCGATTCATTTGTCGCAAGACCGTAATATGCCCTTGTTTCCGGAGGAAGATCGCCCCGGAATATCGCCATATTCATTACCCTTATGAAATGGGTCAGATAGATCCTGGCTTTTTTTGCAATCTCGCTGTAATCTTTGCTCTTTTTGTTCTGTGATGCGATTGCCTGCCGCTGAAGCTGAATGCTGTGGTCAAATAATGGGAGAAATTTCTGTAGTCTGACAATTGTTTTTGCTGAATAAGCCATTTTATACGGAGGGAGCTCTTTCCCCTTCTCAAGAGCAGTCTTCATGGCTCTGATCCTGGCTGTATCGGTGTTAGGCAATCTGCGGTAAGGCATTTCGATCAGGTGTTAATAAATTGTTGGTAACTCCGGCGAATATAATATTATTTTGTTAATAACAAACAGTATTCGCATTTTAATTGCCCTGATTATTAAAATGTTCGAAAAAGACCGGATCAGGAGTGTATTGTTAATAACACATTCACATATATTATTATACGTAAAACGTGCCCGGAATGTTTCAGTGAACGGTCAGAATAAAATAGATTATTGAGCCTTTGATTCCTTCCTTTATGATATTAACTTAGGAGTTCAAAAAAAACGAAAAGCTATGTTTAAAAGTGAAGTATATATTAAAAGGAGAGAAGAGCTTCATAAGAAAATGAAGATGGGCATTGCACTCTTCATTGGCAATAGCGAGGCATCTATGAACTATCCTGCCAACACCTATCATTTCAGGCAGGACAGTGATTTTCTCTATTTCTTCGGACTCGATCTGCCGGGATTTGCCGGACTGATGGATTTCAATTCGGGCAAAGACTGGATCTTTGGCAATGATGTTGAACTGGACGACATAATATGGATGGGTCCGCAGCCGACGGTAAAGGAGCTGGCTGAAAAATGCGGCATCAAAAATGCGGCGCCATTTTCAAAGCTTGAGGAAGTTGTCAAAAATGCAATCTCCAAAAAAATAAAAGTTCATTTTCTTCCTCCCTACAGGGGAGAGAATAAGATGATCCTCGGCTCACTGCTGAAGGAAAATCCCTGCCAGATGAAAACTCTTGCCTCCGTTGACCTTATCAAAGCCGTTATTTCAATGCGGTCGGTTAAGGAGAAGGTTGAGATAGACGAAATTGAAAAGGCCATTGACATTGCTTACGATATGCATGTCACAGCAATGAAAATGTGCAAGCCGGGAGTAAGGGAGCAGGATATTTTCGGAACAATAGAAGGCATTGCACTTGCTAAAGGCGGAGGAACAGCGTTCCCGATAATCCTGAGCATGAACGGACAGACTCTTCATAATCATGAACACGGGAATATCCTGAAAAAGGGCAGGATGATGGTTACGGATGCCGGTGCTGAAACAAACATGCACTATTCCTCTGACATTACCCGGACCACCCCGGTGGGAGGGAAATTCAGCCAGCAGCAGCAGGAAATATATGAAATTGTCCTGAAGGCAAATACTGAAGCGATCAAAGCTGCAGGTCCCGGAAAATCAAACAAGGATCTTCATATTATGGCATGTGGAATTATTGCATCATGTCTGAAGGACCTTGAACTGATGAAAGGGGATGTTGATGAAGCAGTTGCAGCAGGGGCGCATGCGCTTTTCATGCCTCACGGTCTCGGCCACATGATGGGTCTCGATGTTCATGACATGGAAGCTCTCGGCGAGAATTATATCGGGTATGATGACAGGGTGAAACGAAGCGACCAGTTCGGACTGGCATTCCTGCGGTTCGCACTTCCTTATCAACCGGGACATGTTTTTACCGTTGAACCCGGATGCTATTTCATCCCCGAACTTATTGACCAGTGGAAATCTGAAGGCAAATTCAGGGATTTTATCAATTACAGCAAAATCGGAAAATACATGTCAATAGGAGGGATCCGTATTGAAGACAATGTCCTTATCACCGAAAAGGGACATAAAGTTCTGGGGAAACCTATCCCAAAAACTATAGTTGAAATAGAATCTGTATGTGTCTGACATAATGGGCCGCCTTTTTGCCATAAGCGATATCCATGGATGTTTCAATCCGTTTTATGAACTGGTAGTCAGGGTTATTGACTTGTCAAAATCAGACCAGCTCATTCTTCTGGGCGATTATATTGACCGCGGAGAGCAGAGCAGGGAAGTAGTGGATTTCATAATCGATCTGAAAAAGAAGGGATTCAATATAATACCTCTTATGGGAAACCATGAGCTCATGCTATTGGACTCCTGGAATGACCCGGGAGCTCTTTATCAGTGGTACATGAACAGCGGTGCGACAACTTTGTTCAGCTATGGAATTCAGGATATCATGGAAATGAATACGCTTTATATCGATTTTTTCCAGAGTCTTGAATTTTATAAAGCGATCGGAAATTTTCTCTTTGTCCATGCCGGCTTTAATGATTATGAAACTGATCCATTTTCCGATAAACATACGATGGTATGGGAATGCAGCCCTCATTACATAAATCCCCTTTTGAGAGAGAAAACTATAATACATGGTCACCGGGCAAAAACAATAGGTTTTGTCAAAAAACTTATTAATGAAAAATCAAGTGTGATCCCCATTGATACCGGATGTGTTTACGAAAAGGAGATGGGATATGGAAATCTGTCAGCCCTGGAAATAAATACAATGAATCTTATTTCAGTTCCCAACAATTAAAAAGCCTTATGATATTCCCGGTTCATCCTGGCGATGTTGGTCAGCTTGATCCGCTTCGGACATTCAGCTTCACAGGCCCCTGTATTTGAACAGCTGCCAAAACCGAGCTCATCCATCTTCTCAATCATCGCCCTTACTCTTTCCTTTGCTTCGATACGACCCTGCGGAAGCAGGGCGAACTGAGATATTTTAGCCGAGACATATAACATTGCTGATGCATTCTTGCATGCCGCAACACATGCACCGCAGCCGATACAGATTGATGAGTCAAATGCATCATCAGCTTTTTTCTTCGTGGCAAGTATAGAATTGGCTTCAGGCGCAGCTCCGGCATTGACCGAGATGAATCCGCCTGCGATCTGGATCTTGTCAAAAGCGCTTCTGTCAACAATAAGATCCTTAATAACAGGGAACGGTTTTGCCCTCCATGGTTCAACCCATACTGTATCTCCGTCTTTGAAATACCTCATCGACAAATGACATGTCGTAATTGCCGGCACCGGACCGTGAGGATGCCCGTTGATATACATCCCGCATGATCCGCAGATCCCTTCACGGCAGTCATGGTCAAAGGCAACCGGATCCTTGTCATCTTCAGCCAGTTTCTTGTTGAGGGCATCAAGCATCTCAAGGAACGACATCTCAGGTGAAACATCATCCATTTTATATGTTACGAAGGAGCCCTTTGTTTTAGCATCCTTCTGCCGCCATATCTTTAA
>CAYNGW010000108.1:0-6989 GCA_964396955.1 uncultured Rikenellaceae bacterium
TAAATAATTCCGATATTTGCACACTGATTGATGACAGGAGTGAAAAAATAGGTAAAAAGATCAGGGATAATGAATTAAAGAGGATCCCGTACCTTCTGATAATTGGAGAAAAAGAGGTTGCAAGCGGAACTGTTTCAGTCCGGAAACAGGGTGAGGGAGACAAGGGAATTATGAAGATCGACGAGTTCGTTAGTTTCATTCATGCCGAGATCAACAGGGAAATTGAATTGTGATTACATATAAAGTAAACGTAGTATTAACAAAGATTAGGAGGAAATAGTTATTATCGGGCCAATCAGAAGAAGCTCCGGCAGAATCACCCAGCCGGCTCATAAAATCAACAACAGGATCACTGCAAAAGTGGTCAGGGTTGTAGGTGATGAAATAGAAACAGAAGTTCTCAGCATCCAGGATGCCCTCAGGCTGGCAGACAAGCTGGAGCTCGATCTTGTGGAAATTTCCCCGAATGCGGATCCCCCTGTATGTAAAATTATTGATTATCAGAAGTTTCTTTATCAGCAGAAAAAGAAACAGAAGGAGATCAAGGCCAAGGCAGCAAAGATTGTGGTGAAGGAAATAAGATTTGGACCAAATACTGATGATCACGATTATAATTTTAAGCTCAGGCATGCTATAAAGTTCCTTGAAGATGGTGCAAAAGTAAGAGCCTATGTGTTCTTCAAGGGACGGTCAATATTGTTCAAGGAACAGGGTGAAGTGCTCCTGCTGAGGTTTGCCAATGACCTTGAGGAATACGGGAAGGTTGAGCAGCTCCCCAGACTCGAAGGGAAGCGTATGATCATATCCTTCTCACCAAAAAAGAAGAAATAGTTAAAATATATATTGTACACAGAAATGCCAAAAATGAAAACAAATCCCGGTGCCAAGAAAAGATTTTCTCTCACCGGTACAGGTAAGATCAAACGTAAACATGCATTTAAAAGTCACATCCTGACCAAGAAAGCTACAAAACGCAAGAGAAATCTCGCATATTTCGGACTGGTTGACAAAGCAGACAAAAAGAACGTAAAGCTTTTGCTGGCAAGCAGATGATTGTAAACGATTGATTGATTGATTAATTAATAATAATAGTACTAACCGAATGTTCAGCAAATAAGAGTCCCTGAACAGAGGAACGCTGACTTTCAAAAAAATGAGTTATGCCAAGATCAGTAAATTCAGTTGCGGCGAGAGCCAGGAAAAAGAAGGTTCTCAAGCAGACAAAAGGGAATTTCCTTTCCAGAAGAAATGTATTCACTGTTGCTAAAAACACCCTTGATAAGGGTTTGGGCTATTCATACCGTGACAGGAGGAAAAAGAAAGGAGAGTTCAGATCCTTATGGATTCAGAGGATCAATGCGGGTGTCCGTCAGTATGACATGAGCTATTCGGAGTTTATAGGAAAGCTCGAAAAGAAAGGTATCACACTCAACAGGAAAACACTTGCCGACCTGGCAATGAACCACCCGGAAGCCTTTAAGGCTGTCGTGGAAAAGGTCACCTCACCTTCATAAACATTCTTCCAAACCTGATTTTCTTCAATCCTTTGGCTTCCTTGTCAATTGAAAGCCAGATGAACTTCGGCTTGCCGATGACATGATCCTCGGGAACGAAGCCCCAGTATCTTGAATCTGCTGAGTTGTGACGGTTATCGCCCATCATGAAATAATAATCCATCTTAAAGGTATAGCTGTCGGCCGGTGTACCATTAATATATATTGTCCTGCCATCAACCCTGATGTCACTCTCCTCATATACATCAATAAGATGCTCATAAAGACAGAGATTTGACGTATCCAGGCTGACTGTCGTTCCCTTTACCGGTATCCAGAGGGGACCATAATTGTCTTCATTCCATTTCAAAGCTGGCTTATAGGGGAACATTCTGGCATCGTATCTACCTTCCGGTTCGTACATTGCGTAGACCTCCTTCACATTCACAAACTTTGAAATAGTCTCCGCGTTTTGCTCTGTTAAAGGCAGAATATACATTAATCCGGAAATCGCCTCCTGGTCCGACCTTGAAATTTTGAGCCGTTCAAATGCCTTTGGATTAATGGTTGTTCCATTCGTAACTACACCATAGGTTGTCTGCTGTGTCTCATTAACAGGTGCAGGAATACCGTTCACATAAAGCAATCCCGATCTGACAGTTATCGTATCCCCCGGCAATCCCACGCATCTTTTCACATAGTTATCTCTCCTGTCAACAGGCCGGTATATAATCTCGAATCTTTCCCACAGTTCTTTCCGTGCTGCCGCCAGGTAATCGCTTACAGGTCTTTGCCTCATTGTGACATAATTATTCCTCTGCTGCATCTCACGGGCATTCCTTCTGACTATCTCATAATAGCTTATGGTCTGTTCTTCAACCACAACTGTATCTCCTTCAGGGAAGTTAAAAACTATCGGATCGAACCTTTTCACCTCGCCGCATCCTACAAGACGCTTATATGGCCATTGAACCAGGTTTGACCATGATTTGGTCTTTATAATTGGTATAGTATGCTGGGTGAACGGAAATGCAATGGGTGTGTTTGGCATCCTCGGGCCGTAAGCAAGCTTGCTGACAAACAGATGATCTCCTATGAGCAATGATTTTTCCATCGAGGGAGTAGGAATGCGGTAATTCTGGAAAAGAAAAATATTGATAAGGGTAACCGCAATGACGGCAAATATAAGGGCATCAAGCCATTCAATAAATGAACTGTTGTTCCCGTCCCTCCTTTTCCAGAAAGTCCAGTTTACCTTCTCTGTAACATACATGTCAAATATGACCGGCAATCCGAGCAGAAGCCAGTAATTGCCAATCCAGATAACCACCAGGATATAAATAATTGCTGCTATTGCGAACTTTATGTATTTCTTAGGGATTTTGAGAGTCATTTTTAATTTGATTTTTTGAAGCGGTAAAAGTAAACAAATAATCAGAATCCTAGTATATCGTTCATTGTGAAAACACCTTTTCTGTTCCGGATGAATTCCGCGGCAATAACCGCACCCAGCGCAAATCCCTTCCTGTTTTTAGCTTCATGCTTAAGGCTAAGAGTGTCAACCATTGAATCCCACGACACTATATGTGTACCCGGGACGACACCTTCACGAACGGAGCGGACAGGTATTAAATTGTCAGTTTTATCTTTTTCAAAACACCATCCCTCATACCCGGGGTGTTGTTTTTTGATCCCGTCAGCAAGAGTAATTGCTGTTCCGCTCGGAGCATCAAGCTTTTGCGTATGATGTATCTCCTCAATGGAAACATTGTATTCTTTATAATGCGCCATTTGTTTTGCGAGCTCAGAATTAAGCCGGAAAAGCAGATTGACCCCTATGCTGAAGTTGGAAGACTGAATGAATGATGTACGGTTCTTCTTACAGATCTCTGCAGCTCTATCATAATCCTGAAGCCATCCCGTTGTGCCGGATACAACCGGAACCTTCAAAGCCAGACACTTTGAAATGTTTTCAAATGCAGCATTGGGAGAAGAAAATTCGATGGCAACATCAATCTCCTTCAGGTTTTCCTCGTTAAGATCACCGGTGCTGTCAATGTCAACAATAAGCTTAATGACGTGTCCCCGGGTGATTGCAATCTCTTCAATTTGATGGCCCATCCTGCCATATCCGATAAGTGCTATGTTCATTCCTTTGATTTTCTGCGAATTTATCTCTTTTAAGGTACGTGGCATCCTATTAAACTCATAAAATTCTTAACAATACGATAATTTTTCTATCATACACGATAGCGCTGATTTGGCTTCGCCGAGCTCGCGGTCGCTAGCGCGGATTTGTAATCCGTGCTTTCTGGTCCGCTCGGTTGCAATCGGTGCTATTAAAAGACTTATTAAATAAATACAGAATAAATCAGGAAGATTCTTCGCTTCACTTCGTTCCGCTCAGAATGACAGGTTGTTTTTTTAGTTTAGGAGGGGAGAGCAGCGGCGATGCCACTGCTCTCCCCTCCTATTCCCCTTTAAAAAAATTTTCATTCCGAGTCCTGAGGACTCGGGACAAGGAATCTCCCGATATTTTCATATATTTCAAACCTGAAAATTTCTACCGATGAAAAAATCAGTATTTGTACTCTTAATACCAATCATTATGTCAGCATCATGCAATTCACAGGAGAAAGCCGACCTGGTAATTATCAACGGGAAGGTTCTTACGATCGACAGTGATAATCCGATGGCTGAAGCGGTTGCAGTAAAAGGTGAAACCATCATAGCTGTTGGTACCACAAACAAAATCAAAGGATATATCGAAGATGGCCAGACTGAGGTCATCGAGGCTTCAGGGAGACTGGTAATTCCCGGATTTAATGATGCTCATCTTCATTTCGGCTCTCTTGATCCTGACTTTATCGAACTTCGCTATACAACTGATCCTTCGGTGATAACAGAAAAAGTAAAGGCACAGGTTGCCAGGTCAAAACCCGGGGAACTGATACGGGGCGGACACTGGGAACATGAGATGTTCACCGACAGGAAATGGCCGTCAAAAGAACTTATTGATAAGGTGTCTCCGGATAATCCCGTTCTGCTTGATCGGGCAGACGGACATTCAATACTTGTAAACAGTTATGTCCTGAAAAAATCCGGAATAACAAAAAAGACCCCTGATCCCTACGGCGGGGAGATACAGAAAGATCCGATTACCGGGGAACCGACAGGCATTCTGAAAGAAACAGCCCAGGATCTGATAAAACCGGGAAATGTAAAAAAACAAAGGAGTCCTGAAGAGGAGGCTGCCAGGACATGGCAGGGATATCTTCTTGCGATGAAGGAAGCCCGTGAACTGGGTGTTACAAGTCTTCAGAATGCGGGAAGTGCCGACTTTGAGGCATATGAAAAACTGCAAAAAGAAGGCCAGCTTACAAGCAGGATAGATATCGGCAAACCACTTTCTGGAGATACGGCAGTTCTGAAGAAATACAGTGAGATCGCCATGAAATATCCGGAAGAAGGCAACTGGATCAGGTTCGGATATCTTAAAGCCTTTATGGACGGTTCAATGGGTTCGGGCACAGCACTGATGTTTGAACCATTCAATGATAATCCGTCTTCTTCAGGATTATCAATGATGCCCTGCGAGGAGATGGAAGCAATGGTAATAAAAGCGGATAAACTGGGTTTTCAGATCGGAGTTCATGCAATTGGCGATAAAGCCAATAACTGGGTATTGAATGCATTTGAAAAGGCAGTGGATTTGAACGGGAAGCGTGACAGCCGTCACCGTATTGAACATTCGCAGACACTTCAGCAATCGGACATACCGAGGTTTGCTCAGCTTGGCATTATCCCTTCCATGCAGCCGACACATTGTATATCCGACAAGAAATTTTATGAAAAACGTGTCGGTTATGAAAGATGCAAAGGAGCCTATGCATGGCGAAGTCTGGTCAATGCAGGATCAATGCTTGCTTTCGGGACCGATTACCAGGTGGAGCCGCTCAATCCGATGGAAGGACTTTATGCTGCCGTTTCAAGGAAGGACCGCCTTGGCGAGGAAGGTGAAGGATGGTTCCCGGAACAGAAGCTCAGTATGGAAGAAGCTATCAAATATTATACTCTCGGATCTGCATATGCACAATTCATGGATGACAGGAAAGGAATGATCAAGCAAGGATATCTTGCTGATATAGTGATCGTTGACAAAGATCTCCTGACTATCCCGGAATCGGAGATCATGAAGACGAAGGTGGATTATACGATTGTTGGGGGGAAGGTGGTCTATAAGTCAGGGAAATGAGTTACGGTTTACACGTACTCACCCCCTTGATCCCCCTTCTTTGGTTTACCAGAGAAGGGGGGCGGGGGGATGAGTACATGAGACTAAAGAAAGGGAGTTGGGGTGTCATCCAGTAAAGCCAATATTCTCATCGCCTCCTCCCTGTTTTTCCCACAGAATTCCGGTTCAGCCTTAAAATCAGAACACACCTGCGGTCTCAGGTGATTTCCCCAGAGTGCACATTTATAATCCTCAAGCAGATGAATGCACCTCACTCCTGCCGGTTTGCCGTCAGGCATACCCGGAATCGGTGATGAAATCGAAGTTGCTATACAGCAGGCTCCGCACTCAGGACGACAATTCATAAATAAAGACAAAAGATAAAAGTAAAAAGACAAAAGTAGAAAGGCAACTATTAATATCTTTATTTTACCACGGATAACATGGGTTGTCACGGAATTATTGCAAAAAGACTCCGTGTTAATCCGTGCAATCCGTGGTGAATTTCTTCTCCCCCTCCCGCCCTCTCCCACTTCTTCTTTGTGTTGTTGCGCCATTCTCTTATTCTTTATACATTTACATTAAAATCTTATTAATGAGAATTGATATACTGACCGTCTGTCCGGAGCTACTCGAGAGTCCCGTGAACGGTTCAAGTTCAATTGTGAAGAGAGCCAGAGATAAAGGGCTTGTTGAAATAAACGTAGTAAACCTGCACGATTTTGCGAACGATAAATATAAAAGCGCAGATGATTATGTGTTTGGCGGAGGAGCAGGTATGGTGATGATGATAGAGCCGGTATTCAAGGCAATTGAAAAGCTTAAGAACGAACGTAACTATGACGAAATAATCTACACCTCTCCTGACGGAGAAAGATTCACCCAGAAAATGGCTAACAGGCTTTCGCTGAAAAACAATATAATCATTCTTGCCGGACACTATAAAGGGATTGACCAGAGAATAAGAGACCACCTGATAACCACTGAGATATCAATTGGCGACTATGTCTTATCAGGAGGCGAACTGCCTGCTGCAATAATTACTGATGCTGTTGTCAGGCTTATCCCGGGAGCCATGTCTGATGAACAGTCCGCCCTCTCTGATTCTTTCCAGGACGATCTCCTCGCTCCTCCTGTTTATACCAGGCCGGCCGATTTCAAAGGATGGAAAGTACCTGAAATTCTGCTGTCAGGCAATACCGGTGAGATTGAAAAATGGAGGCATGAACAGGCCGAAGAAAGGACCAGAAGGCTCAGACCGG
>CAYNGW010000109.1:0-6951 GCA_964396955.1 uncultured Rikenellaceae bacterium
GTTCTTAACGCTCGGCCCTGTAAAGAGGGGGAACTGCCTAATATACAATAAAATACCCCCCCTCTTTGCTTTAGCAGAGAGGGGGGCTGGGGGGTGAGTACGTGTTATATATTACTGTATAAGCGGTATCGAAATCGGATATCTGAATCTTTCTCCTTTTGAACCCTTGATGCTTCCAATTACTATACAGACAATTTTCAGAACACCTAAGAAAGCTACGATAGGGATTCCGATTATAATAAAGCACAATGGAACTGCCAGCACCATGTACAGCAGAATTGAAAGCTGAAAGTTCAACGATGCCTTTCCGTTCTCATTAACCCAGGCTGATTCATCTTTTTTCGACAACCAGCAGATAAGCGGTCCTATGATCCCTCCAAACGGGAAAAAGAAACCTGCAAATGCCGACAGGTGGCAAAGCATCGCCCAGTTTCTTTCAGATTCTGATAATTCTCTTACCTCTTCCATAATATTCTTTGTTTACTGAAAAGACGGTACTTTTTGAGGAATGATGCATTAATCAAACCTTGCAAGACGTTTCAGGTCAGCAGGTAAAAATCCGTTCGGATTGTTTTTGTCAATTGAATGGAGATTATAATAATACATGTTGGCATCATCAGTACCGATCAGCATTTTAAAGCAATATCCTTCGCTGATGCGTTCTCCCACCGGACCTACCTTATGAAGGATCAGTGTGTTTGGAGTCTTATTCTGAATAGCCTTCACGATATCCTCTTCTGAAACGATCTCCACCTTGTTCGAATAGACTGCCTTGATTTTTTCAATCGTTCCGATTTCGGGAGCAAGGTCTTCCTGCTTGATCAGGATCGTTCTTCCCATCACTGCAGGGATATTCTCATTATAGTACTTAAGGTATTTTCTTCCCGTCTTGGACGGATCTTCCATAATCAGCTGTGCATGCTTTTGCATGAACGACAGTATGGCACCAAGCTTATAGCCATATTCTATATCTTCCTTCCCGGCAAAGGAAAGCGGTACAGCACATATCTCAGGCATTTCTCCAAGCTTATCAACATCCTTGCCCTGAAGAAGATTGATGAAGTTGAACACTGAATTCGATTTATCCCTATCATAATTTGTGTCGGTCAGAACAATAAATGAAAGGGTGTTTTTGATCCTCTGGACATTAAAATCACTGACACTTATGAATTCATAGGGTGTTACCTTCCAGTATTCCTTCATTGCATCCTTGATGTAGAAGTTAAAGTCCGATAAAGGATCGTCTTCAAGGACCACGCAGGTTTTTGATTCACTGAACTGCTTTATTTCCTCCCTGGTTGGGAAAGGAGCCTGCCCGGAAAGCATCAGGGAGAAACAAAACGCGGAAAGTATTAAGATCGCTCTTTTCATATTATTTATTGATTTACAGGTAGATACAAAGTATTCTTTTCATTGAATTTACGTATGTAGACAAACATAAGGTCTTTCTTTTTCTTCCTGGGAAGCTGAACATACTCCTCATAGAGCTCAGGATCCTTCATCAGAAGCAGTTCAGTATTCTGCATATCAAATTCGAGAATCTTGCCGGTCTCAAATTCAATCAGATATTGCTTAATCTCATTCCTGGCTATATTGCCCTGCCTGTACGGTGAATAATAGGAGCCGGGATAGTAATAATTGCCATATCCGTATGGTGAATAAATGGAATAGGGAGAATAATAATTTGAATAATAAGGATCAGAATAACCATATGGTGAGTTGTAATACCGGGGATCATATGTGGTGATATCAGCGACAAAATGACAGATACTTCCCACGAAGGTTATCCTGTTGAAATTCTCCTGTACCTGGATGTACAGTATCCCGTTGCGTGCATACCCCCATATTTCGTTTGTCACGACTTCCTGCCTGATGCCCATGTTATCATAAAAATAGATCTTCCCTGCTTCAAGCAGCTTCTTAAAAAACTCCCTGTCATTATAATCAGTCGAGGTAAGAAGCTTCGCTTTCGGAATTGGATTATTGGCCTTAACCTGTTCAAAATCAAGGTAAATTCCATCCTTAAATCTGAAATCAGGAGTAAACTTTACCATGTTTCCCTGCTCCTGCCCGGCTGCAGGGAAAAGAGAACAGGCAAACATAACGAGGGGAATTAAAGTAAGTGTCCTGAAATTCCTGTCCATAACAATCACAGCTTTACCTTTTATGATCAAATATCATACCGTAAAGGCAAAATTAAGGTTTTCCCTGAAAGGATGATAATTTCAGAGCGTGTATATTTATTATATATTTTGCTTAATTTTACAATGTCTACAATAAATTATATGACAAGGGGATCTGCAAGCAGCAAAAAAAATATTTCAAATCATCCGGCCGGTGAGTATTATGACAATAACCGGAAGACGATTGAGACTCTTGCATATGCCGGAATCTCCGGAGCAATCATTGCTGTCATTCTTCTGTGGCTGGACCTGAGGCTTGTTTCGGGTATCATAATCATCCTGACTGCATGCATTGGCTTGTACCTTATCAAAAAAGTTAATGCCACATTAAACTCGGCAAGAAACTCAGTCGCTGATGCATCATCCTCAAGTGAAGAGAAAGATGATGTGATCACTGATTTCTCGCATAAGATCAGGGAGCCTTTGAACAACATGGTATTTATCACTGATATGCTCATGGAGTCGGGTCTTGAGAAGAAGCAGAAAGAGCTTCTCGAGACATTCATCGCTTCGACGACCAACATGGTCACAACTGTCAATGAATTAACGATGCAGTCGGCCGGAAACCTGAGCCTGGAATCCAGAAAACATATCAGGTTCAACCTGCAGTCCACAGTACAGAATACCATTGAACTCTACAGTCTCAAGGATAAAGCCAGCATTGATTTCATAATTAATAAGAAGGAATTCAGCGACTTTGAATGTTTTGGCGATCCTATCATCCTGAAACAGATCTTCCTTGATATTTTCAATACCATCGAGAACCATGATTCTGAAAGACCCACCAAGGTTACTATCAATCTTAAGCAAGAGAAGGAAACAGTGAATGAGACCTATGTGGGACTGAGAATCCAGACGGATAAGAATATTGTACTCATTGACGAAAAGGAACCGGAACACAGCCTTGCAGCCAGGCTGATATCCTTCAAGAGAGGTATTTTCACACAGGAATTCGGCAAGAACTACACTGTGCTGAACATGAGCCTTCCTTTTGCCAATTTAATCCGTGAGCCGAAACAGCAAATTGCTTCTCCCAGGATTGAAGAGCTTATTCAAAAAGAGAAGGTTCATAAGGAAATGAAAGACATTAAGATACTGCTTGTTGAAGATAACCTTATAAACCAGAAGATCACACACCTGACACTTAAGCCTCTTGTACACATTATTGACACTGCCTCAAACGGCAAGGAGGCTCTTGATAAATTCGGAACAGCCAGCTACGATCTTATTCTTATGGATATCCAGATGCCTGTTATGAGCGGGCTTGTTGCCGCTGAAAAAATAAGAGCTCTGGAATCAAGCACAAACACTCATGTCCCGATAATAGCAATAACAGCGAACGCAATGCTTGGCGATAAGGAAAAATGCATATCTGCAGGCATCGACGATTATATCAGCAAGCCCTTCCAGCCATCAGCACTGATAGATAAAATCAAGAAGTTTATTTAGGTTCCGCTACCCGAAAGCGGCTTGAAACCGATGACCATAATGTCATCTATCTGCGGATTTCCTGACATCCAGGTCTTGATATTATCATCAAGAATGGATTTCTGATCATTTACAGGAAAACGGTGTATTGTAGTAAGCAGATACCTGAACCTGCGGTACATGAATTTCTTATTCTCCGTGCCACCGAACTGGTCAACATAACCATCGGAAAAGATGTATAGTATATCATCATCCCTGAGTTCAATCTCATGATCGGTATATAATATGCCGGAGGGATTCATTCCGATTATGATCTTATCGCCTTTTATTTCAATCAGCGCATTCTCACGTATCAGGTAAAGCGGGAAAAAAGCTCCAGCATACTCAGCCTTCTTCCTCTTCCTGTCAATCACACAAAGCCCGATATCCATTCCATCCCTGATAATTGTACCAATATTCTTTTCCCTGCTGAATGTCTTTTCAAGGCCTCTGTTAAGAACAGCCAGTATCTGCGACGGTATTTCGATCTTATCTTCATTGATAGTTTTTTCGATAATTTCAAGACCTATCATTGACATGAGGGCCCCGGGAACACCATGTCCGGTACAGTCTGCTCCTACTATGAATATCTTGTCCTCCTTCTCCTCAATCCAGTAAAAATCGCCGCTGACTATATCTTTCGGCTTAAAAAAGATAAAAGACTCCCTGAAATACTTCCTGAAATAATCTTCTGACGGTAACAGTGCCTCCTGGATCCTCTGGGCATATATCAGGCTGTCAGTTAAATTTTTGTCCCTGATCTCGAGATCGGCTTTTTGTTTTTCAATCTGTTCAAGGGTTTTCTGCTTTTCTTTCAGCAGTTTCCTCGTTTTAACAAGGTTTCTTGTCTGCAACATTACAATCAGGTAAACAGCCAGGAACAGCAATATCCCATACAGGATATAAGGTAAATAAGAGTCTGACAGGTCGATTGAAGTAACATCCGGTATTAAGGCATTATACAATCCGCCGGAATTTAAAAGCAGAACACAACAATATTTATAAATGAGAAGCATCATCAGATACTGCAAAAATAGATTAAAAATCGGTACCTGAAACCTGAAAGAATGCAAAATAGATGGAGTGTCAGGCCTTCCTGATGATGACTTCATCAGCGCCCTCGCGAAGTAATCCGGAAATCTTCAGAGACGGAGACGGGATAAATTTTCCTGCTCCAAGAGATTCCCACTTATGATCAATTTTCTTAATGATCTCTTCGTCTGAACACACAACATTGGGCCATCTTCGCGGGAAGCCTCTTCCGTGAAATGCTTTAATAGTTCCGTCAATAAAAACGGAATTTTCTGAAATGGTTTCAATATCCCTCCGGGGATCAGAATTTCCAAGTATATGCCATGCAATCATGAACAGGTCATTCACATCAACGGTGTGATCAACGGCAAGGATCAGCCTGAAAAGATCTTTCATTTCATTTTCCCTGAATCCTTTTCTTGATTTTTCAGATGATCTGGAACTCTCACCCTGATTCAACCCGACAATTACGACCGGTATATCATTGATAATGTTAGCGTTACTATTTGTTTCAAGAATCTTTTTCCTCAGGATTTCAAGGTATCCGGAAGATAAGGAAGTTTTATGTGTATCCGCCGCTGACCTTCCTGATAATTCCTCCCGGAGTTTTATGGTGCCATCTATGCCGAGCTTGCCCCCCATTGCAAAAGTGTCAGATGAATGGTCAAGCACATCAAGAGGGCCGGAGGTATATAACAGATCGGATCTGAAATCCGTATTTTCAAGAACATGTGCAATCAGTTCACGGTAATTCCTTATATCCGTATTGCCGCTGACAACCACAAGGTATTTGGTAAACATCATCTGGCCTGTCCCGAATAAGGAGCTGATAACTTTCTTTCCCTGTCCCGGGTATGTTTTATTTATCCTGACAACTACAAGATTATGAGCAACTCCGGCTGCCGGCATGTGAAAGTCTTCAATTTCAGGCTGTACAGCGAGTTTTACCGCGGCAAAGAAAATTTTTTCGGTTGCTTTTATCAGCCATGCATCTTCATGCGGAGGAATGCCAACAACTGTTGCAGGGTAAACAGCATTCCGTGAATGTGTTATACAGGTGATGTGAAACCTTGGATACCAGTCTGCCAGTGAATAGAATCCAGTATGGTCGCCAAAAGGGCCTTCCCATACCGGTTCTTCGTCAGGATCAACATAACCTTCAATAATTATATCAGCATCATATGGAACATAGAGGTCATTCGTGATGCATTTGACCAGTTTCACTTTTTTCTTCCTGAGAAATCCTGCAAGAATATATTCATCGATATTTTCCGGCAGGGGAGCCGCTGCTGAATATGCGTATACCGGATCACCTCCAAGGGCTACTGAAACGGGCATTTTACGGCCGGTATTTTTCCATGCCTCAAAATGTTTAGCTCCGGTTTTATGGAGCTGCCAGTGCATAGCCGTAGTATTTCTGTCGAGTATCTGCATCCTGTACATTCCAACATTTGTTTTGCCTGTCTCAGGATGGACTGTATGTACCATCGGAAGGGTAATAAAACTTCCGCCATCGTGAGGCCAGCATTTCAGAACAGGCAATATGGCAAGGTCCGGATCCATGTGTATAACCTGCTGGCAAATTCCTTTTCCTCTGACACGTGATGGAAGGAATCCTGAGATCCTGAACAGGGAAGGCAGTGAATTAATAACACTTCCATGTGAACCGGCCAGAATTTCAAATAGTTCGATGATCTCCTCTGAGGCTTCGCCAAGGTCTTCCCTCCCGAGTGCCATTGCCATTCTTGAGTCTGATCCATAAGCATTTATGAGGACCGGGAAGCTGGTTCCGGTAGATTCAAAAAGCAAAGCTCTGCCATTGTTTTTGGTTATGCGGTCGGTTATTTCGGTTATTTCGAGTACCGGGTCGACAAATGCATTTATGCGAAGGAGTTCGTGATGTTTTTCAATGTCAGCGATAAAATCTGAGAGTCCGGAATAGGCCATAATAAAAACTGATTGAATATCAAAGATAAAAGATAATAACCAATGGAGGAAAAAGATTGCTCTGTCATCCCGATAGCTATGTATCGGGACTCCTCGCAATGACGGAATATTAAATAAATCCCCTTCTGTTCCGACTGAAGCGTCGGGAGGAGCGGGGTGGGTTTATTGGATAGAATGAGTACTATATAAAACAATAATGGGAACTAATCCTGAGAGTAGTTCCCATCCACCGTTTGCAACCGAAGCCGCTAACGGCGTCGGGTTACTGTTATTCTGACCGGCTGCATTCCAGGTCTTACGATCTGTTCCTGCAACCCATGGC
>CAYNGW010000110.1:0-6905 GCA_964396955.1 uncultured Rikenellaceae bacterium
AAAAACGTCTCGAGAAAAGCGCCCGAATAGCCCGGGCTGGACCGCTGATCAGACAAAAGCTCCTCGGATGACAGGCCATATTTGGATCTGCCACCAAAATCCACAGTGACACGGTTGAGCATCTCGGACTGGACCTTGCGGGCCCGCTCCAGCAACGCATTATAGTTCGGGGTAAGTCCTTCCACCGACTGCCGGACAGCTTCCACATTGTCCTCGCTGAAGTCGGGTAAATATTCAATGCGCGTGAGAAGCATCACAGACGACGCATTCTCGACCACCAGCGTGTTGCCTTCCATGCGGGCCGAGCCGCCGTCGCGGACCACACGGGTCACGTTGGCATAGCCCCTGTTGTCCACCGAAGGGTCCAACCGGCCCTTGATAATCAGCCGCTGCTCGTTGAAGTCCATCCGGGAGTTGCCGGAACCGTCGCTTCCTCCCTGCGGTCCTCCGCGGCCACGTATTCCTGCAAAATCCTGCCCTCCTCTAACAACGAGTCCTCCTCCTTCCGACACTGTAATACGGACATTCACCGACTGTCCGCCGGGGGCAGTGAGCCATTGGACCACAACATTGTCGGGCCGCGACGTGAAGATCCGGCGAACCCATTCGCCGAGCTCGTCCGTCCAGTGAACCTTCACCTCGGTACTCTCGAAATCAACCGTGCGGAGATAGTCCTTGACCGATGCGCTTCCCGGGAACTCCAGAAGCATGGAGAATCTCCCGCCGCCAAACCCGCCCGCCCGGGTGATGGGGGTTTTACGCCATTCGTCGTAAGCGAATCTTATAGCTTCGTGGTATTTTCCATCCAGCATCATTTGCCGTACCTGTTGGAAAACATTTGCGATCTTAGGCGCCTCGACAGACTTCCTGCGGGGTGTGAACAGGCTTTCGTGGCTGAAAGAAATCTGTTCGATGTAAGGATTGCCCGCCAACTCAATGTTTACGGTTCCATTGCCGGACCAGAGAGTCTCACCACCAGGCGCCAGACAGCAAAAGCCCCTCTGCGGCACAATCTTCCGCCTGATCCGATCCTCCACCGGCATCGGCGAGATATGAACAGTGGGTGTCAGTTTTGATTTGGCAAATACCGGCGGTCCGGGTAAATACTTATCTGCCCTCACCCGGTTAAGATATTCGGAGGTACGGATCTCCTCCTCTGCCGCTACCATAGACCCCGGGGATTGATTTTGGGATTTACACGCCGTCAACGGCAGGAACGAACCCGGAATGCTCACCAGGCCGGCAGCAACCGTGCCTTTCTTAAGAAAAACTCTTCGCTTCATAATTACCTCCTCATGTTTGTTTTGAATTTTTAAATCAGATACAATGCTTCTTTATTCTATGCCAGTTAATTAATTATCTGCCCGGGGATTCGAAAATCTTCAGGTTCATTTCATCCCGGGTATGATGATCCGGTAATTCCCGCTCAGATGCATTAAGCTGAACAGATATAAAAAACCGTCATAATAAGGGTCGAAATATCCGTCGGAATAGGGTTCCAGTTTAGCGTTCCATACGGCATCAACAAATTTCCAGCTTTTAGCCTGGGTTCCCATAATGGATGCTGCTGCAGATGTGCCTGCCAGCCCAAGTGAATGGCGTAATTTCTGATACCCGCCTGCCTGCAGGATGAAAGTGGGGAGAGTACCATCAACATTGAACTGATCCTCGAATGTATCTATACCCCTGCAGAAAAGGAAGTTCTGAATACGTTTAGAATAATCTTTCTGCCAATCTTTGTCTTTTGCAAACCACAAATAATCCATCGCAATATTCATTGGTACTCTCCAGGAATCATAACGGAAGGCCGGTCCCATACGACCTCTGACTTTTGCAGCACCGCTAAATTCAGTATAATCATTATTCAGTCCGGTAACAGGATGGCATGCTCTGTGCAGGAATGCCCTGGCAGTATCGGCACAATCCCTGTAGAATTGTTCTCTGCCGTCATTGGCATATTCAGCCCAGATTTCAAAAAATGCAAGCAGATGATATGAAGGATCAGTCCAGTCATAGCCTGATTTATCAGGTACAAAGGTTATCTGTTTATGCTCTACATTGATTACATTCATTTGACCATTACTTCCGTCTTTGCTCCACATTGCATCCAAAATTCTTCTGGCTTCAGCATAATAATCGATACCTGTATTAACTGTTTTTCTCATAACACTTATATTATTTCATCAATTGGATTAATAACTGAATATATCGACCCAATATGATTGCCGGGGATGAAGTTAAAGATATTTACATCAAATATTCAAACCCTGTTTATAACTGGCTGATAATTTATTGTTGCTTTACTGATAATCATAACATAATTGGGTAAATTAAACTGTTATTTACCGGATTTTAACCTAATTACTAATAGCAATCATGAATAGAAATAAATTCTTAAAAACAATGGCAGCAACTGTCCCGGCTGCTGCTGTGGTACCTGACTTTAACCATCTTGCTGAGAGTGAGCTGGGAAAGGTCAGGATCACCGATGTAAAATTCATGCGTATTCAAATAGACAGGGGTCATGTTATGCCCCTTGTTAAAATTGAAACAAACGCAGGTATGTATGGAATTGGTGAATGTCACCATGATGTTACCGGATTAGGAGCTAAAGATGTGGTTCTGAATGCGTTCAAACAAATATTGGTTAAGCAGGATCCGTTCGACATTGCGCGCCTTACTCAACTGATGAAGTGGCGTGTATCATATCTGGGTGGCAATGGAGGAATTGCTATACATGCAGTTACCGGATGCGAGATTGCCCTTTGGGATCTGGCAGGGAAGCTTCTAGGTTTGCCCCTTCGTAAAATACTTGGAGGGGGATGTTACACTGACCGTGTAAGAGCCTATTTGACTAACCAGCCGAGAAATATGCTTGATCCTGCATCCTGCCGGGAATGGATCGATTACATTAACCAGTCGGTTCAGAAATGGACGGCTGTGAAGCCCTTCAGATTATCCAGACGTCCCGGGGGCAGTGAATTAAACCGTCGTCTTTCCCATAGTGAGTTGGATATGAACATACGTGCCTTTACCAATTTAAGAGAGGCTGCCGGTGATGAATTTGAGATCATTGTCCATTGTCACTGGGAGTTTGGATTTTATGATGCCCTGAGTTTCGCCAGGGCACTGGAACCAATCAGGCCGTGGTGGCTGGAGGACCCTATGCCAATTAATTATGTGGATACCTGGGCAAAACTTACGGCAGCCTCTCCGGTACCCATACTCTGTGGTGAGAACCTTTATACATTGTACGACTTTCTTCCATTTATAACCAAACAGGCAGTTCATATGGTCGAAATAGATATTTCTATGGCTGGTGGTTTACTTGAGGCAAAAAAGATTGCTGAACTGGCTAATACTTATTATTTGCCTGTTGCAACCCATAATGTAATGGGGCCGATAGCCACTATTGCTTCAGCTAATTGCGCTGCCACAATGCTTGATTTTATCGGGCATGAGAGCTATGATTATAAACGGGATTCTCATACCGGATGGGATTCCCTGATCGAATATGACCGGGAGATGATACAAGATGGATATATTCAGCTCTCTGACAAACCCGGTCTTGGACTTGATCTGAATAAAGAGATGGCAATGAAGTATCTGGTGGAAGATGAGAAATGGTGGGGATAATACATTATTAGTGTACTTTTATAAACATAAAATCCGATAAATACTTTCCTTGAATTCACTATCATTCATTTGAGAAGTTTGTTATGCAAAGAAATATTGAAGAACAGAATGAATTTTTAAAGGCAAAAGAGATAACCAGGCGGCATTTTGTTAAAATATCAGGCATTACAGCCCTTGGAGTTTCTTCCTTAGGTCTTGCCGGATTCACTTTTAATGGAGTTTCAATAATACTGTATCCTGAAGATAATATAGCCGGATCGCTAATATCGGAGTGGGCTGTAAAAGAATTAGAGAAGGCACTTATTGCCAGGGGTTTAGGGGTTTTCAGATGCAGCCGGCTTTCCAGGGCAAAATCCGGAGATCTGTGTATAGTAGTGGCAGACTCAGATTCCCGGATTGCCAGAAAATTTCTCAGAGCAAAAAAAATAACAATCCCGGAAACCCCTGAAGCGCTTGGTCTGGTGCACGTTCTTTTTTCCGGACGACAAATCCTGCTTACAACCGGATATGACGCAAGAGGACTTATGTATGCAGTACTTGAACTTACGGACCGGGTACTTTACTCATCTCAACCTCTTGATGCCTTAATCTTTAATAAACCTTTAATAGAGAGACCTGCGAATGTCATCAGGGGTATTAACAGGCTTTTTGTCAGTGATATTGAAGATAAAGGCTGGTTCAATGACAGGGAGATGTGGCCGCAATATCTGACGATGTTAGCTACTCAAAGGTTCAACCGTTTCAGTTTGAGCCTTGGAATAGGATATGACTTCCTGCAGAATGTGACAGACGGATACTTCCTTTTTCCCTATCCGTTTTTTTTGCCTGTACAGGGTTACAATGTGAGGGTTCCACAGCTTTCAGATGTTGAGCGCGACAGGAATCTCGAGATGCTCAGGTTTATAAGCGAACAGACGGAAGCAAGGGGAATTCAATTCCAGCTGGGTCTTTGGATGCATGGTTATGAGTGGTTGAACAGTCCAAATCCGAATTATACTATCGAAGGCCTTACACCCGAGACACATGCCTCTTATTGCCGTGATGCAGTTCGTGAACTTCTGAAGAAATGTCCGGCAATCAGCGGTGTTACTTTTCGTGTACATGGTGAGAGCGGGGTAACGGAAGGCAGTTACAATTTCTGGAAGACAATATTTGAGGGTGTGGCTGCCTGTGGCCGCAAAGTCGAAATAGATATGCATGCCAAAGGTATGGATTCGACGATGATTGAAACAGCGGTAGCTTCAGGATTACCTGTTACTATTTCTCCCAAATACTGGGCAGAGCATCTTGGTTTGCCGTATCATCAGGCTGATATCCGGGCACTTGAGATTCCGAAAGCCGGGAATCAGGCAAAAGGGCTGATGAACCTGAGTGCTGGTTCAAGAAGTTTTACACGATATGGTTATGGCGACCTTTTAAAGGAGAACAGAAATTATGGGGTACTTTATCGTATATGGCCAGGCACTCAACGTCTTCTTTTATGGGGTGATCCTCTTATCAGTGCAGCTCATTCAAAAGCATTCAGCTTTTGTGGTAGCGTTGGGGCCGAACTGATGGAGCCTTTATCATTCAAAGGGCGTCGTGGATCGGGAATTGCCGGTGATCGCTGCGGTTATCTCGATACATCTTTAAAACCCGGATGGGACTGGGAAAAATATTTATACAGCCTCAGGATTTTTGGCAGGCTGACATATAATCCGGATGCTGATCCCGACGTCTGGCGTCGATTTTTAAAAAAGGAATTCGGAAAGTCATCTGATGCTGTTGAGATGGCTCTTGCCAATGCAACAAGGATCCTGCCGATCATCCTGACTGTTCATGGAGCATCAGCCGGGAATAATACTTACTGGCCGGAAATGTATATGAACATGTCGATTCCTGATCCTTCTGAGAAAAACCCATATAACGACAGCCCGTCACCAAGGGTATTCGGTAATGTCAGTCCGACTGATCCACAGTTATTCCTCGGAATTAATGAATTTGCCAGGGAACTTCTAACATCTGAAAGGAGCGGAAAATATTCTCCTGTCGAAGCAGCCCAATGGATTGAAGATTATTGCGATGCGGCGGTCAGTTTTCTTGAACAGACTGTAACCAGTGCGGCTGACAAACAAAAGCCTGAATTCCGGAGGATGGCTATTGACACGGCTATAGTGATCGGCTTAGGCAGGTTTTTTGCAGCCAAATTCCGTTCAGGGGTGTTATTCGGGATTTACCAGCAGAGCGGTGACAAATCAGCGCTTGAAGAATCACTGAGGCATTACAGGAAAGCACGTGGTTTCTGGGCAGAGCTGTCAGGTAGGGCAGAGGGTGTTTATAAACCTGATATTACTATTGGTGAAAATCCAGTCCTCCGCGGTCATTGGCGCGACAGACTACCGGCCATTGACAAGGATATTGACTTTATGGCCAGGTTACTTGAAAAGGTTCCTTCCGAATTCGGTTCAGGTAAGGAATCGGTAAAACTTGCTGTCAGGGAAGCGACCGGAAGGCCTGTCAGAACCAAAGCATCCGTGAAACATCCTGAACCTGAAGGATATAAGCCAGGGAATCCCATAACCATAGAAATATCTTTGGACAGGAAACCTTCAACCGTCCTGATGCATTACCGGCATGTCAATCATGCCGAAAGATTCATGACCTCAGGGATGACATTCAATGGCTCCTCATACCAGGCAACAATTCCCGCTGAATTTACCACTTCAGAATACCCGTTACAATATTATTTTGAATTTAAAGATGAACAGGGTAAAGCCTGGCTTTATCCCGGGTTCAGTGAAAACCTGGATAATCAACCGTACTTTGTTTTACGTAATGCTTAAGATAATAATAAAAAATGATCAGTAAATTTTCATTTCAGTATCTTACTATCAGATTAAGTTTAGGGCTGATAATGATTGGAAGCGGAGACATAACATTTGCCCGCACAACCAAAAATCAATTAAATCCCGATACCGTTTTGTTAAAAGTTGATCTGTCATCTGAGACAGGCAAGATGAATCCTGCATGGGCATGGTTCGGATATGATGAGCCTAATTACACCTATATGAAAGATGGCAAAAAACTTCTTTCAGAGATTGCAGCGCTTAGTCCGGTACCGGTTTATGTCCGGACCCAGGGTGGCTGTTTCAGGTGGAGTCTATGACCCTTTTATGATACGTGATTCGGGAGTGAAAGCCAGTACTCCGGATATTAATGCGATGGCATCCAAAGATAAAAACGGTATATCAATTATGGTATGGAATTATCATGATGACGACTTGCCTGCA
>CAYNGW010000111.1:0-6877 GCA_964396955.1 uncultured Rikenellaceae bacterium
TTTAACATTGATGACAATACCGTTTAACAAATACCAGGGTGCAGGTAACGATTTCATTATCATTGACAATCGCAATGACCGTTTTAATCCATCCAATTCAAAACTCATTAACAGATTATGTGATCGCAGGTTTGGCATTGGTGCTGACGGACTGATCCTGATCTCTAAAAATCCGGATGCGGATTTTGAAATGAAGTATTTCAATTCCGACGGTAAAATAGGGTCTATGTGCGGCAACGGAGGAAGATGTACCGCTCATTTTGCCTTCAAATACGGCATTACAGGGAAAAAGCAGAGATTCCTTGCTTTCGATGGAATTCATAAAGCCGAAGTGACTGATGATGTTGTCCTCCTTCAGATGGCTGATGTAAATGAATATAAAATCATTGACGGAAATTACTTTATCAACACCGGATCTCCTCATTATGTAGTATTTACAAGTGAAATTGACAAGATAGATGTCAGCCAGGAAGGCAGAAAATTGAGATGGTCACCTCATTTTGCCCCGGGTGGCACAAATGTAAACTTTGTTGAGATAACTGATAAAGGCCTGTATCTCAGGACTTTCGAACGCGGTGTTGAAAAAGAGACCCTTGCATGCGGAACTGGTGTCACAGCATCTGCCATTGCTTCAGTCCTGAAAGGACATTTTGACACCGGTTGTGTCAATGTAAGAGCCAGAGGAGGAAATCTTAAGGTTGAGTTCGAAATCAAAAAGGACAAAGTAACCAATGTCTGGCTCACAGGGCCGGCAACATTTGTTTTCGAAGGGAAAATAGAAATCTGACCACAGGATGACACGGAGTTTAAAAGCGAGTTTCACGGCTTAATTGCATTAAAACAGTGAAACTCCGTTAATACTCAGTGAAACTCTGTGGTAAAAAAGGAATGATAGTAAACTGATGGTAAAAGAAAAATTATACGGGAAGACCTTAAATGAGCTGATTGCAGTAACAAAACGAGTGAAGCTGCCGGGATATGCTGCAAAGCAGATTGCCGACTGGTTATATAAAAAAGAGATCTCCTCAATCGATGAGATGACCAACCTTTCGAAAAAAATGAGGGAGGTTCTTTCCGCTGACTATGAAATTGGACTCTCTGCCCCGGTAAATGTGTCGGAAAGCATGGACGGAACAAAGAAGTATCTTTATAATATACTGAATGACAAATACATAGAAACTGCCTTTATCCCTGAAGATGACAGGGCGACAATATGTGTTTCATCGCAGGCGGGATGCAAGATGGGATGCCTTTTCTGCATGACAGGCAGACAGGGATTCCAGGGAAACCTTTTATCGAATGAGATCCTGAACCAGTTCAGAAGCATGCCTGAATTCAGGAAGCTGACAAACATGGTCTATATGGGAATGGGCGAGCCTCTGGATAATATAGCAGAGGTTCTTAAAAGCCTTGAAATAATGACCATCGAATGGGGCTATGGATGGAGTCCTGCACGCATCACCGTCAGTACTGTCGGTCTTATCGGTACCATAAAGGAATTTCTTGAAAAGAGCCGGTGCCACCTGGCTGTAAGCCTCCATTCCCCGTTTGATGAGGAGCGAAAAAAACTGATGCCCATACAGCGAACCAATACGGTAAAAGAAGTTCTTGACATTATAAGGGATTTTGATTTCAACAGCCAGCGAAGAGTGTCATTTGAATATATACTTTTCAAAGGGATGAACGACAAACCGGCTCATATCAAAGAACTGGCGAAAATACTGAACGGGATAAAATGCCGTATAAACATTATCCGGTTTCATCATATTCCGGGATCGGAATTTCAGAGTCCTGATCCTTCAGCAATCATCATCTTCAAGGAAGCGCTTAACGCCAGGGGGATACTCACAACGATCAGGAACTCAAGAGGTGAGGATATTGGTGCAGCCTGCGGACTGTTGTCCACCCTGGAACAAAATAAAGCCGGGAAACCATGAGAAAAAGGTTCTTTTTATTACTGTCAATCCTTGTTTCTCTTCCGGTATTTTCACAGGAAAAAACTTTCGAAATCTTTCTTGCAGATTCGGCAATGAAACATGCTACTGTCTCTTTTAAATTAATTGATGCAGACAGCGGCAGGACTATATTTGAATACAATGCCTGTAAAAGCCTTATGCCGGCTTCGGTTATGAAGCTGGTGACAACCTCGGCTGCTATTGAATTGCTCGGACCCGGATATACATTCAGAACCAAAGCAGGCTATTCGGGAGAATTCAACAGAAGGTCAGGAAGACTTAATGGAAACATTGTGATCACCGGAGGCGGAGACCCTTCCCTGGGATCGAAAGAGTTTAATGATCACTATGCAGATTTCACGGCGAAATGGATAGATGACATTATAAAAGCCGGAATAAAAAAGGTAAATGGTAAAGTCATAACCGATGATTCATATTATGATTATCAGCCTGTTCCGGCGAAATGGCTCTGGGAGGATACAGGCAGATATTACGGCGCCGGTGCTTATGGACTGAGTGTTTATGACAATACTTATGAAATACACTTCAAAACATTCACAGACAGCTCAGGTCATGTTATTACAGGTGTTTCACCCGAAGAATGCAGGGTTGAACTGGCGGACTGGCTGACGGTATCGGGTACGGAGGATGAGGGTTACGTTTTTGCTGCTCCTTACACCGAAGAAGGATGGCTTGCCGGAACTATCCCGGCAAACCAGGATGATTTTATACTTAAAGCTTCTATCCCGGATCCTCCCCTGCTGATGGCAAAGATCCTTGACAAAAAGCTTAGATCTGCAGGTATTAAAATATCGGAAGATCCCGCAACAATAAGACGCGTATCTTCAATAGACAGAGAATTCATCCCTTTGACTGAAGTAATCTCTCCGCCTCTTAAAGACATAATCAGAGTATTGAATCACGAAAGTGTGAATCTCTATGCCGAGCATTTATTAAAGGAACTGGGAAAAGTCTTTAAAAACAATGGTTCTGCACAGTCAGGGATCATGGTATTAAATGAATTTCTCACCAGCGCGGGGATCAATATGGATGGCATGTTCATTGAGGACGGAAGCGGGCTCTCTCCTCTTGATGCCGTTAATGCAAAAGGAATGGCAGACTTGCTTTTTTACATGAAGAAGAAAGGATTATACTTTAATGAATTCTTCAATTCTCTTCCTGAGGCCGGCAAGGAGGGAACCCTGAAAAATTATTTCAGGGATCCTGTTTTTGATTCGAGGCTCTCAGCAAAAAGCGGATCAATGACAAGGGTGAGAAGCTATGCCGGTTATATAACAACATTGTCAGGTAAAGAGCTGATTTTCTGCATAATAGTTAATAACTATTCCGGCCCTTCCCGAAAAATCATTTCAGGTATAGAGGAAATAATAAAAGAAATAATATTGTCCGGATAATAGATATTCAATGAATACAAAGGTTGCAGTTAGGGTATGCAGGGAATATGAACTTCACGAGGTATATAATCTTATTTCAGAAATTTATGAATATTGCGAAGGGCCGGATGTATCAGGTAAAAAGGTACTGGTAAAGCCAAATATTCTTTCTGACAGCGATCCCTCAAGGTGCGTATCCACCCATCCGGTCGTGGTAGAGGCCATGATCAGATTCCTGCAGTCAAAAGGAGCCATTGTGTTCGCTGGTGATTCTCCTTCAATCCATCTCAGGGGAATGAGGTGCACAAAATCGGGGATCTGCCAGGTCTGTGAAAGAACCGGGGCAGTATGGATTGACTTTACAAAGAATCCTGCGGAGAGACTCCTGCCAAAAGGGGGCAGGATAAAAATTGCATCAATAGTCAACGATGTCGATCTGATAATTTCCATGCCGAAACTGAAGAATCATGAGCTCGTTTATTTCACCGGTGCGATAAAGAATACGCTGGGACTGGTTCCGGGTTTCAACAAGGCAAAACAACATGCGCTTCATCAGAACAGAAAAATGTTCTCACGTTTCCTGGTTGATCTTAACGAAGCTGTTATGCCACATTTTTTCCTGATGGATGGAATAATGGGGATGGAAGGTCAGGGGCCGGCACAGGGGACGCCTGTAAAGACAGGTGTACTTCTGGGATCATCAAATCCGGTTGCAATGGATATCATTGCAAGCACCATTGCAGGGTATGATCCAATGGACATTCCGACAACTTCCGATGCAATTTCCAGAGGATCATGGCTTAAAGATAAAAGCGATATTATTTATGAGGGACCCGAATTAAAGTCAATAACAAGGGAAGATTTCAAAAGGATCCCTGTTACCGGTGATAAGAATATTTCGATTAAGTTCCTGACAAACAGGCTGAAGTTCCTCAGAAAGCTTGAACGCAGGCCTGTCTTTATTCACATAAACTGTACAGGCTGCAGGGAATGCATAAGGATATGTCCGGCAAATGCCATAGCCTTGCTCACCGAAAAGAAGAATCATGTTGTTTTAACCGACAGAAAATGTATCAGGTGTTTCTGCTGCAGTGAAGTATGTCAGTATAATGCAGTTGAAATACGCAGGAAATTCTTCGGGACCTGATTAGCAATATCTATTACGCGTCGATTTTGGCGTATTTTGCATGAGTCTCAATGAATTCCCTTCTTGGAGGAACCTCATCCCCCATCAGCATTGAGAAAATATGATCTGCTTCTGCGGCGCTTTCAATAGTCACCTGCCGCAAGGTTCTTGTTTCGGGATTCATTGTTGTTGACCATAGCTGTTCGGCATTCATTTCACCCAGACCTTTGTATCTCTGGACTGAAACTGATGAATCTTTTCCCTGTCCCATTTCCCTAACTGCAGCTTCCCGTTCCTCTTCAGTCCAGCAATAACGTTCTGTCTTGCCTTTTTTTACCAGGTACAGGGGAGGTGTTGCAATGAAGAGGTTTCCTCCTCTTATCAGGTCCTGCATATATCTGAAAAAGAATGTCATAATGAGAGTAGTGATATGAGAGCCGTCAACATCGGCATCTGTCATTATTATGATCTTATGGTACCTAAGGCCTGAAACATCAAGGGCTTTGCTGTCTTCATCAGTACCGATATTTACGCCGAGTGCTGTAAAGATATTTTTGATTTCCTCGCTTTCATAAATTCTGTGATGCATTGCTTTTTCGACATTCAGAATCTTGCCACGAAGCGGCATGATAGCCTGGAACCGGCGGTCGCGTCCCTGTTTTGCAGTTCCCCCGGCAGAATCACCCTCAACCAGATAAATCTCACAATTTGCCGGATCCCTGTCGGCGCAGTCGGCCAGCTTGCCTGGAAGACCTGAGCCTGAAAACTCATTTTTCCGCTGAACGAGCTCCCGTGCCTTGCGTGCGGCATGGCGTGCAGTGGCTGCAAGTATTACCTTCTGAACAATGATCCTTGCGTCCCTGGGATTCTCTTCAAGGTAATTTGTGAGCATTGTGCTTACTGCCTGGTCGACGGCACCCATTACTTCTGTATTTCCCAGTTTTGTCTTGGTTTGACCTTCAAACTGCGGTTCGGCAACCTTTACTGAAATGACGGCTGTCAGCCCTTCGCGGAAGTCATCTCCATTAATGTCAAATTTAAGTTTGGCTGTTGCCCCTGAATCTTCGGCATATTTTTTCAGGGTTCTTGTAAGCCCTCTCTTGAATCCTGCCAGATGTGTGCCGCCTTCAATTGTATTTATATTATTGACATAGGAGTGGACATTCTCAGAAAACGAGTTATTATACTGGAGAGAGATCTCAACCGGTATTTCGGTTTTATCAAACGATATTTGTATCGGCTTTTCAATTATCCGCTCCCTGTTGGCATCAAGATATTCCACAAATTCCTTCAATCCGAGTTCTGACCGGAACTCCTCATATCGCGGTATTCCACCGTTCCCATTCTCGACCAGCTCTCTCATATCCTTGATTGTGAGGAGGATGCCCTTATTCAGGAATGCAAGTTCCCTGAGGCGGGCTGCAAGGATCTCGAAGTTAAATTCAGTTGTCTGGAAAATTGTGGCATCCGGTTTGAATGTTACTGTTGTCCCCGATTTATCGGTCGTTCCAATTGTCTCAACTTGAGTCACGGGTTTCCCTTTTTCATATTCCTGTTTGAAGATATTCCCATCCCTCATTACAACCGCTGAAAGGTGGGAAGACAGGGCATTAACGCAGGATACTCCGACACCATGCAGACCGCCTGAAACCTTATAGGACTCTTTGTCAAACTTCCCTCCGGCATGCAATACGGTCATTACAACCTCCAGGGCAGATTTCTTTTCCTTTTCCATAATTCCCGTAGGTATTCCGCGGCCGTCATCAATCACGGTAAGAGAACCATCTTCATTAATAATGACTTCAATTTTGGAGCAAAATCCTGCGAGAGCCTCATCAATTGAATTATCAATTACTTCATATACCAGATGATGCAACCCCCTTGAACCTATATCACCGATATACATTGCAGGTCTTTTCCTGACAGCTTCAAGACCTTCCAGCACCTGGATATTCTCTGCCGAGTATCCATCCTGCAATTTTTTCTTTTTTTCACTCATTTTTATCTGTTTTCGACCTTAATTTCATTATTAAAAACCCCCTGAAGAGAATCTTGTTTTTCTCTTAAATAACTGACAATAAAAATGATTTTCGGGGTAAATATTTTTAATGTACGCCAGTACTCAGAAAATGCCTCTCTTCACGTATTGTAAATAGTTGATTCCATGAACATTAATTTACCCGACAAATATACGGATTTTTAACCGCTTTTTATGTTAAATAATCATAAAAATTATGCACAATTTTGTTTAGAAATGAACAGGGGGAAAATGGCACAAGGGCGCAACGGCATAACGGCTCAAAGGTAAAACAAACAATTCACTTGTAATATCTACAAACTATATGTGAATCCCACCATCCCTATGAACCTCTGGGAGGGATAATATGCCCATTCGTAGTACC
>CAYNGW010000112.1:0-6801 GCA_964396955.1 uncultured Rikenellaceae bacterium
TACTTCACATGAATGATATTAAAGTTAAGGTAAACGATCTTACATTGCATTATGGTACAAATCCGGCATTGAAGAACATAAATATGGAGATACAGGAGAAGATGGTGACAGCATTTATCGGACCATCGGGTTGCGGTAAGTCTACCTTCCTCCGTACACTGAACAGGATGAACGACCTGATTGATAATGTAAAAATTGATGGGGAAGTAATAATTGAAGGTTTGAATATTTATGAAAAAGATATTGATGTTGTCAACCTGCGTAAAAGAGTTGGAATGATATTCCAGAAATCAAATCCCTTTGCAAAGTCAGTTTATGATAATGTTGCCTTTGGTCCCAGGATCAACGGGATATCTCATCGAAACAAGCTCGATGAAATTGTGGAACATTCATTGAAGAGGGCTGCAATATGGGATGAGGTAAAAGGAAGGCTTCACAACTCAGCGCTGAGTCTTTCAGGCGGTCAGCAGCAACGGCTATGCATTGCCCGGACTCTGGCAGTCAATCCTGAAATAATCTTAATGGACGAACCGGCAAGTGCTCTTGATCCGATATCAACATCCAAAATTGAAGAACTTATTCATGATTTGAAACAGCAATATACAATCATTATTGTAACGCATAATATGCAGCAGGCAGCCCGGACAAGCGATTTTACGGCTTTTTTCTATCTGGGTGAGCTTGTTGAATTCAATAAAACTGAATTAATATTCTCGAATCCGGCAAAAAGACAAACTGAAGATTATATTTCAGGACGTTTCGGGTAAGAGGTCATTGTTATTTTGGAAGTGAAAAGAGAAACTCAACGCCACCGCCTACTCTGTTCCTTACAGATATTTCTCCTTTATGAAGGAGAACAGCATTCTTAACTATTGCCAGTCCCAAACCTGTACCGCCGCTCTTTCTTGAACGACCGGAATCAATTCTGTAAAATCTTTCAAAAACTCTTGGCAGGTGCTCTTCAGCAATACCAATTCCATTGTCAGAAAATGAAAAGTGGTTATAAATATTATCCTCATTGTATAAAATTATCTTTATTGTTGTTTTAACACCGGCATAATTGACTGCATTCTCCAGGAGATTCTGAAAAACTGATAATATCAGCGATCTGTTTCCGGTTACAATAGCATTCTCAATGTTCTCGGTTATCACATTCATGCTTCTGCCTTCAATTGCCGATTTAAAATTATTGATGACGTCAGTGATCACATCGCTGATATTTACTTTTTCAGGTGCAAATGAGTTGCCTGATTCTTCAATCCTGTTTAAAACAGCAATATCATTTATAAGATTTGTGAGTCTGTCGCTCTGCATAAGCGCTTTTTCTATGAAATATTTCTGCTTTTCAGCCGGCATGGAAGGATCACTCCGGAGAGTTTCAAGATATCCTTTAACTGACGAAACAGGAGTCTTGAGCTCATGAGCTATATTTGAAGTCATCTGCTGCTTAACAAGCTTGTTCTGTTCCATTTCGGTAATGTCGCTCAGTATGACCTCAAAATTCTTATCATGGAAAATTACGCACTGAATTTTGAAGTATTTTCCGTTTTTGCCGACTTTGTACTCAGCTTTGGGCAATTGATTCGATGATATTTCAGCTTGCAACTGTTTATCAATAAATTCATTGACTTTTCTGAATTCTTCAATTTTAAAGAAGTTTGAACCTGATACAGATAACTCACCGGAGATCATGTTCATATAATGAATGAAATGGTTATTTGACAGTATCTTCTCTTTGTCTTTTGAAAAGAACGCTATCCCATCATTGAGTGCGTTAAGATGACTAAATAATTTTTCCTTTTCATTCACCAGATCGTTTTTAGTCTTTAAGAGATCATTGTAGATCTCAAGGATCTCTTCACCGATTATCCCAAGCTCATTTCTCGGAAACTTCTGATGGAAATCAAATGGTTCATTATTCCCTATCTTCAAAACAAAATCCTTAAGCCTGGTAACCGATTCTGAGAATTTATTTGTCACAAACAACAATACCAGCCAGATCATTATAAAGGAAAGAGAAATGACTAATAAGAAATATTTCTTTGCTTTGAGGAAGTTTACTACTTTAATATCATAAACTACTGCTGCTCTGATATAATAGCTGCCATAGTATTTTGAGTAGTAATAATATTCCTCCCTGGTAGTGCCTGATTTTCTTATCGAGGTGCCAAAATCGGAATACTTTGATTCTGCGATCTCCGGTCGCTCTTTATGATTCTCCATCTTTGTCCAGTCGGGAACAGAACTGTCAAAGATGACAAGACCGTCAGGGTTCACCACTGTTATCCTCAGGTTTTCCTCCGGCAGCAATCTGACAATAGAATCAATAAGATGGTAATTACCATTAGTGGTTATGGAATTGAATCCTATGAATTTGTCAACAATTCTGGTTGTCTTTTCGAGCTCGTCATTCAGTGTTGAGATCCGGTAATCCTTTTCCCTTTTATACATGTAGGAAAGGTTGATAACGGTAAACAGAACGAATACAACTGAATAATAGAAGAAAAGGGTATTTCTGAATTTATATCTTACATTCATCATCCGCAATTTTGATCAAAGCTCAAAATAGTAACCATAACCTGTTTTATTTTTAAGCGATGCACCATGCTTCCCAAGTTTATTACGCAGCCTAGTTATATTGACATCAACAGTTCTGTTTGTAACAATTACATCCTTTTCCCATACTATATTCAAAATATCTTCACGGGAATAAATCTTCCCCTGATTTTCAATCAGCAGCTTCAGTATCTCAAATTCTTTCCTGGTAAGTTCAATCTTCTCATTACCGATAACTACTCTTTTTCTTTCGCCGTCAACCTCAATATCACCGTAAAGAACAGGTATCCCGGGTTTAGATTTGCTGGTATAAGATCTTTTAAGCACAGCTTTAACCCTCGCTGTCAGTTCATTAATGGAAAATGGTTTTGAGATATAATCATCAGCACCAAGACTGAATCCTGTAAGCAGGTCATTTTCAGTATCTTTTGCTGTCAGGAAAATGATCGGAACTGTATTGTTCATCTCTTTTCTGAGCTTATCAGCTAGTTTAAAACCGGAAATTTGTCCCATCATAACATCAAGTAATAGAAGATCGAATTCATGAACAGGCATTGTCAGAGCCTCTTCTGCAGAATGCGCCGCACTTGTAATAAATCCCTCATTTTCGAGATTATACTGAAGTATTTCGCAAAGGTCTTCTTCGTCGTCGACTATCAGGATCTTTTTACCCTTATAAACCATATAATTGAATATCAGATGTTTTCCGGATCTTCTGAAAAACTCCCAAGTCTCTTGTGCCTGATATCTGTTCCTTGTAAAGAGTAGATAGAGGCTTCCGCTATATTTGTTGCGTGATCGGCAATTCTTTCAATATTAGTAATAATATTCTTAAGGTCAACATAGCTAAGTAGCATTTCCCGGGTTTTTTCACTAACCTTCGCTTTGGAAATAGAGTTAATAAGGAGTTTCCTGTTCATTTCATCGACAACTTCATCATTTTTAATAGCCCAGACTGCATACGAATCATCACTGTTTGTAAAAGACAACAATGATTTTTCCACCATACTTATTCCCGATATCAACATATTAAGAATAACATCTGACATAGCTTTGTATTCAGCAGTCTCCCTGATCGAACCTATTGAAGAGATAATATTCATTACCCGATCACCTATACGTTCAAGGTTTATTGTCATGCGATAAGCTGAAACAATCTTCCGTATATCAGATGCAACCGGCTGAAAGAGTACAATTGAATTAATGAACTTATCACTCATTACAACTTCATATTCATCAATTTTCTTTTCATTAGCTTCAATCGCTGCTATGATATTTTTAATTTCAAACTTATCGTTCAATGACATGTACTTTTCAAGGAGAGAAAGTTGTTTGAGAATCAGGTTTGCCATCTCCTCAAAACTCTTAAGAATATCAGTTACTGATTCTTCCCTTCTTGTTTTCATAACCTGATTATTTTACATTATTCATTAGCAATATACAATATAGTATAATGGTTTGTTGCAAAGGTAATTGCATTTATCGTCTTTATTTGAGTCAAATGTTAATTAATTGTTACATTTTCTTTACCCTTATGTTAAAGGCATTTACAAAAAGCCTTACTGGATTTGCCTGATTGAGATTGGTTTTTGGTTAACCCCTTTCTTCACAGATTCCTTGAACAATTTAAATTTTTATAAACGAATATTTTTATCCTTTATACTGGCAATAGTTGTCGCAGTCAAACGGCGTAGATTTTTGATAGTAAAATTGCAAGGAAGGATCTGGAGTATCAAAACGTGAAAATCCAGTTATAATTATTTGGGAAATTGATAACGAGGCTACGTTTGCCTTTGCAGACTATGTCACGTACGTTGGCAGAATGAAAAGCCTTCCGGCCTTTGATGATTTTGACATGAGGCAGCCCGAACCCATTTTATTCGGCAACAAGTCTTGAGAACAGGAACAAGGTTGTGAATACCTCATTGTACTGGGACGCAGGACATGGTGCGGATCAGGATCCGGAAGATTTCATCGCCTGGATCGCCAAAGTCACAGGATTCATTTTGTAACTTTAACACACATTATCCGGCTCTGATCCCTGATCAGCAGTTTACCACTGGCAAGTGCCAAAGGTGCCCAGTTTTGAGTTGCACCTCCGACTTTTGAAGCTAAAGGATCATTGCCTGATGCTGTTTCTCTTTCTTTAAGCAGATCTGCTGTTGCAATCGGTTTAAAGGCTGAAGGATCAGGCTCAATAAGATATAACTTCGTGGTGCCATTTGTGCTTAGCAGCAACCCTTCGGCCAGAATAGAGCCACCCTTATCAAATAAAGGTTCTCTCCCGGTTTTCCATTTAATCTGGCCGTCAATACTCATACAAACCATGCCGTTTTTACTTTCGTTGGTTGAACACTGAGCATAAAAATAGCCGTTATACAGAACCGGAGGTTGGGTATGCGCTCCAAATTCAGCATTTTTAAAAAGCTCTGTAACGCCGTAGCTGCCATCTGCTTTCTTCTCAACTTTTATCATTGCCGCACCGGCCTGGTATCCACCTGTAATCAGTGCTCTGCCTCCACCGGCATCAATTGCACTGGGGACTGGAATTCCACATTGCCAGTTAGTGTATTCCCAAAGGATTTTCCCCGTAAGCGGATCAATTCCAACGACTTTGCCACCTTTAGCAGTTTCCCCGCGACCAGCTGACGCGGTTATCATAACAATATGGTTCTCTCCGCCAACTTTTAAGATTGACGGGCTGACATATCCGACAGGACCAAGTGACGGGGTTGACCATTTAACATTGCCGGTCAGTTTTTCATAAGCCACAACACCTGCCTGAGGGGCCTGTGAAGCCAGAATCAGCAAATCACCGTAAACCAAAGGACATTGAGTAATAGCCCATCTCGGAATTTCACCGCCTCCAAAATCCTTCCAGACGTTTTTATTCCAGAGAGGCTTGTGCGTGTTAATATCGATACAATAAAGGTTTCCGTAAGGACCGCAGGTATATATTCGGTTACCATCTAAGGCAGGTACACTTCGTGAGCCGGGAAACATAACAGATCCGGGAGCTTCATAGTCAAAACTCCATAGTTCTTTTCCGCTGGAAAGCTCAAAACACCTGAGTTTATCGCCAACCTTGTCATCTCTGTCCAGTAAATATACCTTACCTTCCTTGACAACAGGTCCGCCAAAACCGATGCCCAAATCAACAGTCCATAGAACTTCCGGCCCTTTCTCAGGCCAGGAGCGTAAAATACCTTTCTGGGCTGACACGCCATTTCTATCGGGCCCAAGATACTGGGGCCAGTCTTGTGCGCAGACATTCGCTATGCTAACTAATAAGACAACCACCGTAATATACATCTTACTTTGTTTCATCTTCATTACTCCTTTCTTTTTTGTAAAATGATTTATTTTTCATTAATTATTTAACTTTAATCATATTCCAAGTTTGCGTTTATTCATTTTTACGAATTTTAAATATTTCTGAATTTCAAGGGACTAAGGTCTTTTGTAAAATTCTTCCAGAGTTTCAATCTTTTCCATACAGCTTGACTTTCAAATTTCAAAAGGACTGTTTTTCAACATCAACTTGCAGATTATATGTTTTCAATCTGCAAAGTAATTTGATTTACTGACCTTTTTATAACAAATTTCAAATAAATCATAGGCCGAAAGGATTGGATTTGCAGGTTTTGGGAAGTTCAGAGTATGCTCAGGGCTCTGTTTTGGTACCCCGAATGATTAAAAGTTACAATCAGATAAAGGATCTGATAAGATCAGATTAGCGAGTTATTCTTTCTTGTTTTCAGGATTGCTCCAATAGCATAAAGTGGAACAATATATATGTTTCCCATCCGGTTAAAATTCTCCAAAGAGGATCGGATTCCGAATTTACTCTTTTTTTCTCTTTGCCAATAGTATAGTGTTGAAGCCTGGTTGTTCGGCTGGTTTTTTTAGCTCCAAACCTGCATAAAGCTCAGCAATATTATGGAACAATTATCACCTTGCAAGATTAATATTGAGAAGGAAATACCGATGCTGGAGAATCTCCCGGAATAGTTAATGAAGTCGGATAGTGCCACAAAGAAAAAGATCCTTGGTTGCATCTTTGCCGAAAAACATGTTTTGAAGAAAAGGGAAGAAGTGTGAGTGTGAGAGTGAGAGTGAGAAAAAAGAGCGATCGTGTTCACTCTCGCTCTTTTTCTGTACCCGGAGCGGGACTTGAACCCGCACAGCCGGTTATGGCCACAGGATTTTAAGTCCTGCGTGTCTACCATTCCACCATCCGGGCTA